>NZ_JBBCZC010000035.1:0-38570 GCF_037144575.1 Sporosarcina sp. USHLN248 | reverse complement strand
CTTCTGAATGCGGTAGTCATGGATCTTCGTTGTCATTGCCCCACACTTAGGGCATTTGTGAGGCTGCCTCGGAAGCGAAACGTAAAGTGCGGTCCGCTCCCCAACCTCCTCAACCTTTTCAATGTTTACACCTTTTAATCCAGGAATATTCATGATAGAATTCATGTGCACGTATCACCTTTCGTTTACTTGTTTCTCGACAATTCAAGTATAAAAGAAATGGTGATTACGTGCTTTTTTGGGGTTCTATAATATTTGTGTGAATACCCCAACAAATATTATAGAACCCAAAAAAAGAGAGCGATCTCCGCTCCCTTTAGATCAAACCAAATTCCTTCGCTTCATGCTTCAGTTCTTCTCTAAATTTTGGATGTGCTATGCCAATTAAAGCTTTTGCCCGCTCAGACACCGATTTTCCGTGAAGCCGAGCAATACCGTACTCCGTTACAACATTGTCGACGTCATTTTTCGAAGTAGTGACGACAGAATCTATGGACAAATTCAACTTAATACGTGAAATCGCATCGCCCTTCACTGTTGAATGCATGCATATATACCCTTTACCATTCTCCGCAAGCCTCACGCCGCGCGCAAAATCCGCTTGTCCACCGGTTGAGGAAAAATATTTGCCCGCAACCGTCTCTGATGCACATTGCCCGTACAAATCAACTTCCGTCGTAGCATTGATGGAAACCATATTCTTTTCTTTTGCAACTTCATAAGGGTCATTGACGACACTTACAGGGAGGAACTCTACAGATGGATTATTATGAATGAAATCATAAAGCCTCTGAGTGCCGAAAGCGAAAGTGGTGACGATCTTGCCTTGATGTGTTCCCTTTCGCATGCCATCTACTGCGCCAGCTTCAACAAGGTCAACAATGCCGTCTGTCAGCATTTCCGTATGCACCCCAAGATGACGCCGATTTTTCAGCTGCCTCATAACTGCATTTGGTATTGCGCCGATGCCGATTTGCAACGTATCTCCATCTTGGATATCTTCAGAGACATATTCAGCAATTTTCAAATCCTTTTCCGTAATGACTGGCGATTTTTCTTCCGTCAACGGCAAGTCATTTTCAATAAATCCAGCAATTTGACTAATATGAATTTGATTTTTTCCGAAAGTTCGCGGCATATAGCGATTCACTTCCAATACGAAAGGAACCTTCCCGATAAATTCAGCCGCATAATCAGCCTGTGTACCAAGTGAAAAATAACCGTGCTCGTCCATTGGCGATGCAACAGCCATCACAATCGGTTTCTTCACCGTCTTCCTTAGCAATTGATACATTTCCTGAAATCGATTAGGAATTAATTCAACATGACCTTCCCAATAAGCTTTCCTCGTTGCCCCGCTCAGAAAATAAGAAATATGAGAGAGATGCCCTTTCATTTTTCCATTTATATAATCACGTTCATGCAGCGTCAACATTTGGTGCACTTTAACGTTATCCAACTTCTCATAATGGGCTTCAAGCAAATCCAATATCCCATGAGGTTCCCCATTTGAAAGTGGAATGATAATATCCGAGCCTTTATCAAGCAAATCGATGAATTGAAGTGGGTGCAAAAGCTTCGTCATTCGTCACACTTCCCTATTTCTTTTTATTCAGTATATTATAGACTGAGCGCTCGCTCAACTTGTTGAAAAGTGTGAACATACGTATAATAAAAATATGACAAAATTAACGAATGATCAAATTCAGCAATTGAATAATTATAGTATCTATTTGGAAAACCCGCAACGTCCCTTATTTTCACTTGAAGAGCTTTTACATGACGAGAAAAATAGGGATTGTCTTCTTCTCGTTCAAGCTGTCAGCTCAAGCCCTAATTTGACAGTTGCGGCATCGTTTTTCATGCGGCGGTTTGGCATGATGATTGCGATGCAGCTAACAAACCTTACGATGTATGATGAAATATGGGATGGACCTGCGGAACGGATGAAATTTGGTGCATTGGAAGAGTACGGCAATCGCACCGTCAGTACGTTTATCGAAACGGGGGATTGGAAGTCTGTCGATGAAGAGGATCGGATTGCTGTTATCCGCGGCATTTTAAGTATGGCGGACAGCGTTATTCGACAAATCCGTAAAACTGCTGCTGTTTCCCCGATAACATTATGGGAGAATATTTTCGGCTTTTTACTTTGGCAATATCATGTTTTATTGAACAATCCGGGGACGTCAGAGGAAGCTCAATTAGACCTTCAAATTCTGAAGGACGATCGAACTTGGGAAAGCATCGCCCCCCGTTCCCGTTTCGCAGCGTACTTGAAAGGCAAAGAACCATCCGAACTGCTGAACACGACAGTCCGGACGACATGCTGCCTGTCAAAAGACGTACCGGGGTTAATGCAATGCGGATTTTGCCCGCTAAAGTAATTTATTCCGTTGTGCGATACGCCAAATAACTTTGCTTTACAGAATAAATAATGCCGATCGCCGCACCGCCATAAAAGAATCCCATAAAAATTCCTGCCGCTAAATTATGAGGATGACTTACAAAAACAGATAACAACAAAGCTGTAACGGTCGCAACGGTAGACAACCAACTTGAAGGCACTTTAAACACCCATTTCGCCAATAGCACAATTATCAATACAACAGGCACAGCCCAAAATGCGTCCCAAATATTTGTATGGACAACGGGAAATTCAGTAATCATAACATCAGTCCTTTTTCAAATAGGATGTGCGTTTTTGTATAAATTACACGAAAGTATGAGGGAGAAAATGAGAGAATTTCAAGTGATGGGAAGCATTATAGACGAAGAAACTAGATGTAAACATTACAACTCAAAGGTAGATATTATTGCAATAAAGTTTCATTGCTGCAAAATGTATTTTCCATGCTATTCATGCCATGAAGAATCTGGTTGCGGTACTCATAAAGTATGGCCAAAGGATCAGTTTAATGAAAAAGCTGTCTTGTGCGGTATATGCAAGCATGAAATGACGATTGAAGAATATAAAAACTCCCAGTACAAATGCCCTTCATGCCATGCGGAATTCAATCCGGGATGCGGGCTGCATTGGGAGCTTTATTTTGAAAAATAGGAGGTGTCACTACATGCATCCTCGAGCTACCGCTTTAGGAATCATCATTAAAGAAGACGATATCCTTTTAGAGGAGAAAATAGGGAAACACTCACAAGGAAATGGTTATTATTATCGTCCGATCGGTGGGACGATTGAGTTTGGCGAGACGTCCGACGAGACATTAATAAGAGAATTCCGCGAAGAAATAGGTGCCGAAATCAGTATTATTCGATATATAGCATGTCTCGAAAATATATTTACAATAGAGGGCAATATTGGACATGAAATTACTCAAATCTATTTAGTGGAGCTTGTAGATAAAAAACTTTATGAGAATGCAACCTTTGCAGTAAAAGAACAAACTAAAGTAACGACTGCAAAGTGGATATATAAGGAAGATCTATTTTCAGGCCAAAAGAGCATTTATCCTAATGGCATTGTCAATTTGTTAAAAGGCATATTTTATAAGAGTTAAGAATCACTTCATACAGGTGCATATGAACATCGATGCATCCTTCTTCATAAAAATATTTTTCCCATGATGGAATGTTTTAATATCAATTGAAGTAAAGCCAACTTCAGCCAACACTTTCTCCAATTCATCATGCAAAAAGCCGTTATGGACTTTCGGGTGGCTTATTTTATCGTTTTTATCAAAATCAATAATGATTAGCTTGCCCCCATCGTTCAATACTTCGAATAGTTCATGTAAAATTTTCTTCGTCTCCGGTATATGAAGAAGAACTAATGATAGTAAAACGATGTCTGCCTTCAGCCCAGGATTCCCTATCGTAAAATCGGAAGAAAGCACTTTCGCATTCGTAATTCCTTTATTGGATATTTTAGCATCCGCAACCTCTAGCATTTGCTCTGATGAATCAACCAATAAAACAGAATCAACCAAATCCGCAACTTCAAGCCCAATTAGGCCAGTGCCGCTCCCATAGTCTATTAAAGATTTTGATGCACGATCGCTCAGCTCCGATCTTACTTCCTTGATGATCACTTTAGACAACTCGATTCTTTCTTCTGTATCGTATTTTTTTGCCATTTGTTCAAAAACGTTACTTTCCATTTTGCACTCTCCTACCTAGCGGAATAGACCGGACTTCATATGCCCGGCACCGCTCTTATAGATTAAGTTAAAACGCACCAGATCCTCCACCGCCGCCTCCGACGCCACCACCTCCAGATGAAATCGAAGTGGAACTTCCACTTGAAGAAGGAGAGGCATCGTTATTGGCTGTTGCAAATGTTTGCGTCATGAACATAGGATTATAGGCAGCATAATAATGATCATTTTTACGATCTGAACGCTGTTCGGCTCGTTCAAATTCGTTGTATAGCTTTTCTAACTTACCATCTTTCACACCGATTCCATAAATATATGCTCGGTATTTATCGTCGACAGGCAACCTCTCCCACTCTTCCGCGCTCACTTGCTCAAAGTGTTTTCTAAATCGTTTCCATTCTTCCTTTATTTGTAAACCTTTCAAATTTCGAGGTTTGTAAAAGAATGCAATACACAGCCCAACGAGCGCTAGTCCAATCAAAATTGCCATAGAGAGATATACTTCATAGCGTCCCAACTGCACAATGACCGGAATAAGCGCAATGCTTAATAAACCCGCTGACCAGCGTAACCCAATTTTCTCTTCATATAGTTGAGCATCTTTCACTTCCTGTAAAATTGCAGTTTTCCAAGTATGAAGTGTATTACTATACGATTCATGATTTTCTTCGTTTTTCGTATACGTCTTCAAATCCTCAAGCGTAAATTGTTCACCATCTCCAACTTCGTTAAACAATAAATCGATTAGTGCTGCTTCATGATTATTGACACCAGATGTATGTAGAAGTCCAAAAGACTCGTCTGTTACTTGTTTCACATAGCCTTTTCTAATTAAATCCAATAACGAAGCAGACATCACCTCAGGTCCAAGCCCAGAAGGGTGAGTATAATAAATCGTCGCCGGCATTGATAACGTTTCTTTCGGAATGAAACCGTCCTCCATTAACGAGTGCACCATTTCTCGATTATCTTTCCTCTTCATAACCATGTACACAAGCAGTCCGAATAAAAAGGCAACAAAAGCTATTATTGAGTAGCTACCGACTTTCCCCATACTTTTCTGCGCCGTTAGAAACGCAGTCCGATCTTCTTCAATTTTCTCCTTATCCGCCTTCAACGCATCACGGATTGTTCCCTTTTCTGCATTTATACTTGAAAATAGAGAAGGCTCATAAATGACTCGGATATCGCCGTTCGTACTGTCCGGAACTTTACCGAAGTCAAAAACGACAACTCCATCTGCTTCAAGGACGCCCTTTCCATAAGCAGCGTCATACCCAAGATAATCTACATCCATTGCTTTCGCGGGTGGATGCACAGATATTTTCAGTTTACCGTAATCCGTTTCATTTCTTTTATCAAAAAATGGCCAATAAAATTGCGCTCCATCTTCATACTTCTCTACACCATTTCCAATTTGATAATGCAGCTCAAAGCGTACAGTTTCATTTTTCCCTGATCGATAAACTTTATAAAGCTGCCCCTTTTTTTCAACCTTCAATAATTTACCGTTTTCATAGGCTTCAAAACGATCAATGGAAGATCCTTTTTTCGGGCTAATCTCACGGGAAATCCCATTAAATTTTCCATCAAAATCATACGTATGCTTTTCAACGACATCCACATGTCCATTTTCTTTTAGGTAGACATCAATTTGAACATCGGAAATTTCGAATTCAACAGCATTTGCTGTAACCGGAATTACTAAAAGAACTATGAAAGCCAATATCGAAATAAAATTACTCCATCTCATTGCATTCACCTCTTCTTACTTTTATTTTACGGAATAAGCAAAGTGAAAGTTTCATATTTGAAGAATGCCCATCCTATCGTATATAAGTAAACCTTATTCGGCCGCCTTTCTCCAAATCGGTTTATTACGTTTTCATGATGCGTTTAAAGAAGAAACACATTATTCGCATTAATACTATATCAATATAAAGTTTACAAACCATTCTCACTTCTATATACTTGGCATGAGCTAAAACGTTAAAAAAGAATAGTAGAAATAGGTTTTTCAAACCGTTGCTATAAAACTGTTTGAGACTAAGAGGGAAGTTGGTGAGAATCCAACACGAACCCGTCACTGTAATCGTCGAGGAACGTCCCATTTATCCACTGCGCTAATAGCGTGGGAAGGAGGGACCATCCGTTGAACCGTAAGTCAGGAGACCTGCCTATTTCGATTATCGGCTTCCTCGGGATATAGGAATGCTTGAAATATCGGTTTTGCCGTCCTTTTGGATTTGATGACAGCCGTTCTTATTTTCATGCGCTTTCCCCCGAGGAAAAGCGCTTTTTTGACGTTCACCAACAAAAGGAGGACTATAATTTTGCAAAACATGATGAAACGTTGGGGACTATTCAGCCTAATCTTTGTCTTATCCATGGCCATTTTGGCTGGATGCGGATCAGAATCGGCAAACCCTGCGAAGCAATCGGGCCAAGAAGGTCAATTAACTGAAACGGATAAAACTCAAGAGACAAATAAAGATGAGGCACTTTTCCCTGTCACATTTACCGATGATGCTGGACGTGAAGTGACCATCGAGGAAGAACCTGAAACGCTCATCTCGATCCAGACGAGCAACACAGAAATTTTATACGCCCTTGGTGTAGGGGATCGTCTCATCGGCGTATCCGATTACTGCAACTACCCTCAAGAAGCGCTGGAAGTACAGAAAGTCGGCGGACAAGATATGGATGCCGAGTTAATCATGACACTTTTGCCGGATGTCGTGTTTGCTACAAAATATCATTTTGATAACCATGAAAACATCCTGAAACAATATGAAGATGCGGGCATTAAAGTTGTCGTTACAGGCAGCGCCACTTCATTCGACGATGCCTACAACACGATGAAAATGCTTGCAACTGCTACAGGCACGGAAGACAAAGCAGATGAAATTATTCAAGATATGAAAGATCGCCGTGCTGCAATTGAAGAAAAAGCAAAAGAGATTACAAATCCCAAAAAAGTTTGGGTTGAAGTTTCACCCGAACCGGATATCTTTACGACTGGAACGAATACATTCATGCATGAAATGCTTCAAACCATTCATGCTGTAAACGCCGCGGAAGCACATGAGGGTTGGGTGAAATTGACCGAAGAAGAAATTGTGGCCCTTAATCCGGACGTCATCATTACAACATATGGCTACTATGTAGAGAATCCTGCAGATGGCGTATTGGCCCGTGATGGATGGCAGGAAGTCAATGCTGTAAAAAATGGACAAGTGTTTGACGTTGATAGTGATACGGTTACACGTCCAGGTCCACGCCTAATTGAAGGAGTCGAGCAGCTTGCGAAACTTATTTATCCGGAAGTTTTTGGGGAATAAAATTACCTATCTTTATATCGCAAGTATCGGGGTTGTACTTTGTGCAACCCTTCTTGGCATATTCGTCAGCAGTGTAAAGTTTCCGATATCGACTATTCTTCATGTCGTGACAGATAAAACATTTGGGCTTGGTTGGCTGACAGAGGTTCCGAGAAACGAGGAGCTAATTATTTGGAACATCCGTGTTCCCCGCGTATTATTGGCCTTCCTTGTCGGTGCTTCCCTTTCGCTTGCCGGTGCCGCATTCCAAGGACTTCTCAGAAATCCTTTAGCCGACCCCTACACGATCGGTGTCTCATCAGGTTCTGCCTTAGGTGCCGTAACAGTTCTATTTTTTCAATATACAATTTGGGGGCTCGGCAGCTATACATTGCCAATCGTCGCTATTCTAAGCGGATTTTTCACATTATTTATCGTCTTCGGCCTAGTTAGGTTAAGCAGTCGAAGCTTGGCGATCGAAACGATCATCCTTGCCGGGATTATTGTCGGCGCTTTCGTAGGAGCACTTACTTCGTTAATGATTGCATTAGGAGATCGAGATGCGATGGCGCAAATCATTTATTGGCTATACGGAAGCGTAGCCATGCGTGGTTGGAGCCATGTGCAGCTGATCATCCCCTTCCTTGTGATTGGAGCAATCATCCTACTAGCCCATTATCGGGAACTGAACGCTTTAGCTCTTGGCGAAGAAGCTGCAGATCATATCGGGGTCAATGTGAAGCGGGGTAAAATACTCATTTTGATTGGTGCATCTCTCCTTACCGGATCGGCAGTCGCCGTTTCTGGATCGATCGGTTTCGTCGGATTAGTTGTCCCCCACTTAGTACGGCTCATGACTGGACCGAACCACCGGAATGTCCTCCCGTTGTCCATGCTTCTTGGCGGTGCATTTCTTGTCTTGGCTGATTTGCTTGCACGGACAGTGATCGCTCCGAAAGAGTTGCCGATCGGTGTTATTACCGCTCTAATCGGAGCACCTGTATTTGCATTTCTATTAATCCGAGATCGAATTGGAAGAGGGGAACAGCGATGATCACAGTCGAACATCTAACAGGCGGTTATGGGAAAAAGCCAATTATCCGTGATCTCCAATTCGAAATCCGTAAAGGGGAATTCTTCGCTCTATTAGGACCGAACGGTAGCGGTAAATCGACAATTTTCAAATTGATTACCGGTCAACTGCCGATCACATCCGGCTCCATTTTGATTGACGGGAAACCGATGTCGCAACTAACAAAGTTAGAGAAGGCACGGAAAGTGGCTGTGCTTGCCCAAGAAAGCCAAGTAACATTTGATTTCACTGTCGAAGAAATCGTAAGCCTTGGGCGATATCCCCATCAGACCGGTCTCTTCAAGCGACTATCTCCGGAAGATAAGCAAGTCATCGAGGACGTTATGCACATGACACGCATTGAGCAATTCAGAAGTTTTCAGTTCAGAACATTAAGCGGGGGAGAAAAACAAAGGGTTTTGTTGGCAAAAGCGCTAGCGCAACAACCCGAAGTTCTTTTATTGGATGAACCAACCAACCATTTGGATATTAAGCATACGTTCCAAATACTTACTATGCTGAAGAAATGGCAGCGATCAAAAGATTTAACCATTTTCGCCATCCTGCATGATTTGAATGTCGCTTCGCTCTATGCAGACCGAGTTGCCCTACTCCATAAAGGCAACTTCCTTGAAGTGGGAGATGTGAACATCTTGCGAAAGGAAAATCAGCTGAAGAAGGTGTATGAGGTTGATGTTAAAACACAGGCACATCCAGTTGTTGCCAAGCCTCAGCTGCTCATGACGCCTATGTTCGAGGAAACGGATGCCTCAGTTGCCCTTATTGAAAGTTTCTTTGTAGATCGCAAGGAGGACCATCTGATCGTCCATTTTACAGAGCCTTTGCGGACTATTTCCAATGCTGCAATCGGCAGTGGCATCCAGTGGTTTAAACACTTTTGCCTTATGAATCAACCATCTGCCCATACAAGCCGTGAACAGCTGAAAACCATGTTGGAAAAGTATGGCATTCCACCTGAACAGGCATCTATCGTGATATGCTCCGGAAATCTGAATGACGCTTTCATTATGGAACGGCAATTAAATGGCGTGGACATTTTACTTATTACAGCATTCGATGAAGCGGTCCACCTTCTTCTGTTCATCGATGCACCATTAGATGATCGGACATTGTTCGATTTTTACATGGCAGCGACAGAAGCGAAAGCGGCAGCGTTCCAGCGAGCCGGAATTCCGTTGGAAACGGACAGGCAGGATAGCCTCGTCATCGCTGCAAACCTACAACACAGTCTTCCGGGTGAAGCGATCGAGTCGATTTCCCGCGGACAGATCGGACAACTTATCTTATCCGAAATGACCGAAACGCTGCTACAGAAAGTAGGAAAATAAAGGAGGGATGTTGTATGGCGAAACGAAGACTCGTAATTGCAGGTACGAACAGCGGCGTTGGAAAAACGACTTTAACCATCGGAATAATGGCTGCCCTGATGAAAAAGGGATTGACTGTGCAAGGATTCAAATGCGGTCCAGACTATATTGACCCTTCCTATCATACGGCAGTAACAGGTCGGATTTCCCGTAACGTGGACAGCTATATGTTAGGACGGGAAACGGTATTGGATGTATTCACACATGCGAGCCGCGGTGCGGATATTTCAATTATGGAAGGTGTTATGGGCTTTTTCGATGGGAAAGACCCGAAAAATGATATTGGAAGCACAGCAGATATTAGCGTTATTACGAAAAGCCCGGTGTTGTTAGTCGTGGATTGCGCTAGCATGGCAAGAAGCGCGGCAGCTATCGTGAAAGGGTTTCAAACATTGTCATCCAAACCCGACATTGTAGGCGTAATTGCCAATAAAGTTGGAAGTGAAGGCCATTTCAACATTGTGAAAACCGCCATCGAGCAGGAATGCGGCATTCCGGTTATCGGGTATTTGAAGCGGGAGAATGAAATAGAAATTCCTGAGCGCAGCCTTGGGTTAATTCCTTCAATTGAACGAGGCGAGCTTGACCAATTTTTCGAGCGACTCGGGGAATTGGTTTCAAATACTGTTGATCTTGATAAACTACTTGAAATTTCAACAGTAGAGCCTCTTTCCTTTCATGGAAAAGAATCGCTCTTTTCCCGTTCGGAAGTTCCTGTTGTTCAAATCGCTGTCGCAAAAGATATAGCCTTCAGCTCCTATTATGAAGAGAACTTCGAACTGCTGAAATCCTGCGGTGCTGAACTCGTGCCGTTCTCCATAATGGCAGATGAGCCAGTCCCACCAAATTGCAGCGGATTATACATCGGTGGGAGTTTGCCGGAAGAATTTGTGCTCGCAGTAAGCAATAGCGAGCGAGCGAAACAGTCGGTCTTAGAAGCAATTATGAGCGGCATGCCAACATTTGCGGAAGGTGGAGGCTTTAGTTTCTTAACGCAATCCATCACGTTGACGAACGGTGAAACAGTGGAGATGACTGGAGCTATTCCAGGAAAAGTAACAATGCATTCATCGTTAAAAGCAATTGGCTATCGAGATATAAAAGGCTGTAAAGAAAATTTCCTGCTCCCTGCTGAAGGACAAGCAAAAGGACATGAATACCACTATTCCACTTTCGAATCGGACGTACAGCAATATGCCTATGCAACGAAAGGAATGCGCGGCACGAAATTAGATGGCTACACTACTGAAAACCTTGTTGCAGGATTCGTCCAATTCCACTTTGCAACTTGCTTGCATATGGTCGAAAGATGGATAAAAGCGTGCACAACTTATCAAAATACACAAATGGAGGTACATCATGGGGAAAGATAAAAAAGGACTAACACTCGTTTATACAGGTAATGGAAAAGGGAAAACAACTGCAGCGTTGGGCATCGCCTTGCGCAGCACGGGTCGAGGCATGAAAGCGAAAATTTATCAATTTATTAAATCTCCTGAACGAACTTATGGCGAACAGATCGCTCTGAAAAAAATAGGCGTAGAAATGGTCCAATTAGGCATCGGCTTCACTTGGACAAAAACGCCTGAAGAACATCGGGAGGCGCTGAAAAAAGCGTGGCCAATCGCAAGAGATGCCGTTATGAGCGGAGAATACGACGTCGTCATCCTTGATGAATTGAACAATGCCCTATCGATCGATAAATTCCCGATCGATGACGTCCTTCCAAAAGAGGAAGTGTTGGACATGATCCGCAACAAACCTGAACATGTCCACCTCGTGATCACTGGCCGAAACGCCCTTCCCGAAGTACAGGAGCTCGCCGACCTCGTCTCCGTTATCGAACCTGAAAAGCATTATTACGAAGAAGGCGTGGATGCGGTGAAAGGACTTGAATTTTAAACGATTAAAAGAGGCTGTTCATATGTAACGAACGCCTCTTTTTTCTGTTATGTGTAACATCGATTAGAGAGCGAACGATTCAATCGGCTTATACAGGGATATTTTTATACCTATTTGATGTTCCAATAAAGGTTGCGTATTGTTATGAATGAACGGAGTTCATTGTTTCCAATCAGCTACTCTTCTTAAAAGGCTCCCAAAACCAACATAGATTAATATTTTTCACAATAACTGTAACATTTCACCTATATAAACGTGTTAATAACGAGACGAGTAAAGAGGGGGGCCAAATGCAAAGTAAACGACAGCAATTAGGAAATTTGTATAAGCGATATGCTAGGTCCCTTTATTTTTACTTGCTAAAGTTATGCGGTTCGAAGCAGCTTGCGGAGGACCTAACACAAGAAACATTCGTCCGTGTGACTATTCATTTGCACTTATGAGGAAGAAGAAGCCCGTGCTTGGTTATTTAAAGTTGCGCGCAATGCATATTTGGATGAGTGGCGCAAACAACAGAAAAGACAGTCAATCCTCTTCCTATCGGCCTTTTCAGTAAAAAAAGAAATGATTAGTCCGTACGGGCTTCCAGAGGAATCCATCTTGACAGAGGAACGGAACGAACAACTTGAAGAGCTATTAAAATACTTACCCGAGCATTATCGCTCCATTATTTACGAGAGTACGAGGAATTTAGCTATAAGGAAATATCTGAAGCATTGCAGCTGACGGTTGACCAAGTGAAAATAACACTTCATCGGGCAAGGAAGCGATTAGCAACCATTGCCGACAAGGAGGGATGGCAGTATGACAGAATGGAATAGCGATTTGGAGAAACGGATACTCAAGAAATCCCGTTTCACATTAACATTTCGGATTCTCCGTATATTATTGTTACTGTTTTTGATTTATAGCGGATACATACTTTCAATAAACTTTGCTGCAGATAAACTACATATAGCGGATGAAAATGCCTATTACTCTAAGCTATCAATCGATTGGACTATACCAAATGTAAGAGGAGACCTTAATTTTACAGATGAAGAGATGACGTTATTTGGAACGAAGAAATTATCATATAATTTGATTAAAAAAGTAGGGAATTACGACAAAGTCATTGGCCAAGCGATGGTAGCAAAACGTCTTATTGGTCGATCAACTATTCAATTGACACATCCCGGGCTAAAGCAAGTGAAAGAATTTTCTTTTTCACTGCCTGTAGATCCTCGTACAGATAAACAATTGGAAGGCAATACTTGGCCGAATGTATGGGAAACATTATCTATGCTTCCTGAAGGAACAGTTGGAGAATTGGCTTTTTCTACAAATCGATTTATGGAATCCAACCAACTTATTGACGCTTTGGAAAAATACGATTTACATGTATTATGGATGCCTTTATATACAGGCGAGTTTGTAGAATATGAACCTTATGGCTGGAGTAGTGGCGGCGATAAATCACTCATAGTTCCTCCCTTTGGGCTAACCGGAGGAAATGATTACAGTGAGAATTTTCAGGGGTCAATGCGAATCCTTCGATTGGATAAGGAATCTCTTATTGAAAGTGAACAATTAATGCTAAAAAACATAGAAGACCTTTTAAACAAGTCATCGAGTTATTATGAGCAATTTTTGGGATTAAGCCATTTAGAGCAAAAATATCAGTATTTACAGGAAAACGGATTTACTGTATATGGAGATGTTGTCACAGGACCCGTAAAAGAACTGTTAAAACTGCAGGACGTATCATTTATTCAAGGCGAACAATTAGGTGAAGTGGAATTGTGGAACTGGCAATCAAAGAATTGAGCGATTCCATGTAAATGTGCGCGTATGTAAAGGTATTTCCTATATTTAGGAGATGAACTACGTTACGCGCTCTTTTAGCCATGTAGTTGTAGTACTTGTCACAAAACTTATCTGCGGGTTTTGCAGCCTCCATTTTTCCGTTCCAATTTCCATAAACGATAATGAAGTGACCCCAAAACAGGTATCCATCTGAATAAAACAGTTCAAACCATGCATATCGCACACGTAACAACGCCATTTCAATTACCTTTCCTCAAATCACATTTATTTCAATCCACGCTCTCATATAGAGAGCGACATGTCCACAAACTGCATTTCCTTGATGTTGCCATTTCAATCCACGCTCTCATATAGAGAGCGACAATTCATCCCTTGTTTGGTCCGAAAACTTCTTTTATTTCAATCCACGCTCTCATATAGAGAGCGACAATTAAAATTACCAAAAATAGGACAACTTTTCAATTTCAATCCACGCTCTCATATAGAGAGCGACACTGATTTCATTTTCTTGCCAGCTTCAATTGCAATTTCAATCCACGCTCTCATATAGAGAGCGACAAGCCATCGAGAAATTAGAATTGTACGGAGTAGATATTTCAATCCACGCTCTCATATAGAGAGCGACACCGACGTTTTATATTCCTGATTACGTTGAATGGAATTTCAATCCACGCTCTCATATAGAGAGCGACTCTTTATCTTTTTATCTATTTCTTTAACAGCACGAATTATTTCAATCCACGCTCTCATATAGAGAGCGACTTAAGACCACAGTAAGCGGAGATACATCGTTTGATTTCAATCCACGCTCTCATATAGAGAGCGACTCAAACTTTTTCGGTGTAATGTTGATGTTCGTCCAATTTCAATCCACGCTCTCATATAGAGAGCGACCGCCATGTGCGCCTGTACTTCCGTGCTGATTTCCATTTCAATCCACGCTCTCATATAGAGAGCGACAAGTATCGGCTTATTAACAGCACCCGGCGTCGGGATTTCAATCCACGCTCTCATATAGAGAGCGACCTTCTCGTCGTTCAGCACGTCCTTAGTTACACGAATTTCAATCCACGCTCTCATATAGAGAGCGACTACGTTGGTTAATGCGTTAGTTGCGTTGGACATTGATTTCAATCCACGCTCTCATATAGAGAGCGACACCGACGTTTTATATTCCTGATTACGTTGAATGGAATTTCAATCCACGCTCTCATATAGAGAGCGACCATTTCCCTGTTCGCTTCGCAACACGAGGCGACACAAATTTCAATCCACGCTCTCATATAGAGAGCGACTTAAGTGTACGCTCTCCATAGGTGTCACCATTGATTTCAATCCACGCTCTCATATAGAGAGCGACGACATAACGAGAGCGTTCAAAGACTAATTCTTCATTTCAATCCACGCTCTCATATAGAGAGCGACACCAAATTGCGAAGGTGCAAATGTAAGTGTTCCTATTTCAATCCACGCTCTCATATAGAGAGCGACGATGGCGCAAGCACCTTATGGATTTTATAAAGATATTTCAATCCATGCTCTCATATAGAGAGCGACGACTGGCCGACCACAAGGAGGACTTTAAATATGGCATTTCAATCCACGCTCTCATATAGAGAGCGACCGCAACATAATGAAAATTCTACTTCATATTCACTATATATTGTAGTGAATATGAAAAAGCTTTTTATTTTTCAACATACTTTTTCCGTTTCTTTCCTTTTTGAACAATTTCTTTGCGCGAACCTCCTAGGGATTTCATGTTCACTTAGGGTTCGCGCATTAGAAAATAAGAGGGTCTTCAACTTTAATTGCAGGTTTTGCACCAACATGCCTTACTTTTGTATCATATTTTTTACCTATTCGGTAATAGCGTAAACTATCAACATTTGGATCAATAATTTTCTCCAATGCTATTTCCAACTGTCGTAATTGAGTAGAGTCAACTATACATTCAAATACGGAGTTCTGCACTCGAACTCCGTATTCTTCACATTTCTTTGCAACCTTTCTTAATCGCTTTTTTCCATTTTCCGTTTGTGTCTGTACATCGTATGTGACAAGTACAAGCAAACTAAAACACCTACCTTATCAAGATTGGAGGATAGGCATCCAAATCGCCGCGAAGATAACGAGCTAATAACAATGCTTGGACGTGTGGAATAAGCCCCCATTGTATTTTTTCTTTCAGAAACGGGTGTGTAATTGTTTCTGGTTTTTCTTTTTGCCACAACTGCAAAAAGTTTTTACGTGCATCTTCTGTTAAAATAACCGCCTTATTTTCCTTTACAATAAAATCCTTCTTCGTTATTTGCTGCCTATTTATCATTTTCAGAACAAACCGATCAGCAACAATTGGCCTTAATTCTTCCATTACATCAAGCGCCAGTGACGTACGACCTGGTCGATCCCGATGTAAAAAACCCACATATGAATCCAGCCCTACCCCCTCAAGCGAAGCGGCAGTTTCGGATGCAAGAAGGGAGTAGGAAAATGAAAGCATCGCATTTACGGGGTCAAGCGGTGGTCTTCTATTACGGTTATTAAAATAAAAAACCTCTTTTTGATTAAGAATGCATTCCTCGAATGCACTATAATATACACTTGCAGCATTTCCTTCTATGCCTCTTAACGCATCCAAACTTGTGCAAATTCCCGCTTCGGATCTTGAAACTTTCAATCGATCAATAGCTTTCATAACCTTATTCGTATCAACGCGTAACGCATGATCTCTTACTGTTCTCTTTAATATTTGTTCACAATTGAAAATCTTACCGACAATCATATGCCTTGCTATTCTTGAACTCTCTTCTTTATCACCTTTTCCCGTAAATCTCAAGCCAAGTAGGCTAAGTGAGTGTAAGATTTAAATCCACGCTCTCACATAGAGAGCGACTGCGATATGTTGAGCATTCAATTTCACTATACTTTGTAATGGAAGTAAAAAGATATTCCGCTTTAATTAACATTTGTTTCCTTTCCACACAAATTAATTGCGCGAACCTCTTAGAGATTTCATGTCCACTTCAGGTTCGCGCATTAAAAATTAGTCAACTCTAATTACATTTTCCGAAAGTTAGTGTAGAGTTCTACTTCAATCCATATATTTATATAGGCGACATTAAAGAAACTGTACTATGACCTGCAACGATTGAAATTCATCCCGACACTTATGTAGAGTGCGATGTATTATTTGCGGTTGTGTGCAAGGCTGACAACATTGGTTCTATATAGTTTAAAAATCCATTGTCGTCTAATCATCTTCCTTATAAACCATCATATATTTCAACATTCAGACCATCTAACTTCTCAGGCACTAAGGAATCACTGTATCCTTCCATTTTTAATTTTTCACCAATTGATCTGTGTACTTTCGCAGAAGAATATTGGCCTAATTTAGAGTTGTGTTTCCACCAATATACTTTATTCACTTCCATGCTGCCATCAGGTCTTGCAGAAGATGAATCATTTTCAAACAAGCTAAGTAGCGACTTTTTGATCTTTTCTGCATCCTCATTTGTAAAACCTGTTTTCTCAGCTAATTGTGGATTGATGCTTCCGTATATTACATACTCCCCAAAGTCTACACGATGTTTCATTCCCATTGTATCTGATGTTTTTTGATCTGGATTTTTTTTGTTCGTTATTGAATTTACACTTTTGGTAATCTGGGTTGATATAATATCAATCGGATTAATACTAATTGCTGTATGAATCGAAACAGGTCCCCTTACCCCAATAGACACTTCCTCGCCACTAAAAGCAAAAACTTGTCCAAAACTACGAACATCAATCCAAGTATCACAAGCAATTTTTTCGTACATAATGTTATCTTTATTTTTTCCTTTGGAGTATTTTTGCAATTCCTCAATACTATCTACACGATCTTTTATACTTCTAAAGCTGTCGTTTCGTCGCTCATCGGATTGGACGAGTATCGATTCCCCCATGTCTTGCAATCTGTTACGAATCTTTCTCTTGATGCAAACATCCGATATTTCGCCATACCCGTCATAATTTTGTCGAGGACGGTTACCATTTAGCGGATCCCCATTTGGATTCGCGTTCCGCACAGTCAAAACAACGGCAAAATCTATTTTATGATCTAAAGTAGACATCTACATCTCTCCCTTTTCCACGTCTTTTTCTTTTTTACTTTTATATAATTCATGTCTTTGACTGTAAAAACCTAATAAGTACAAACCACTCAATGGTTTGTCCGTAAAGTCCTCAGGCTTAATCATAGAGCCTACTTCGTCTATTAGCTTATTAAGGTTTCGTAAACGCTGACCTTGTCTACTTGCTTGATAAGGTTGAATATTAGATTGAATGATTCCCCACGTTCTTTGAGGATGTCGAGCAAACGCATTCATGTAACGAATTGCATTTGTTGCACGTTTCTCCTCTTTATCAAGGACATTTCTCTCCAACACATCCGCAATCGCTAGTAGTCTTCCGAATAGATAATCTCTGTTGTCATAATTCACATCTAAGCCCACTGTCAACTCCTCCTTTTCAAATGTTTTTCGTACTAGTGCACAAGCAATACTCAATGTCTTTTCCCACTCCCACCGATCCATTCCAATAGGATTCGAAGCCCTGATGGTTGCACTACGCACAATGTCCAATGGAATATTTCTACCATCAATTATGGAAGGAAGCATTCGCTCAATTAACTCTTTAACTATCTTTTCGCTCGCATTCAGACCATACGCTGCGAAGGCAATGTCTTTAGTAGCAGGTGCCCCCATAAAGCGAATGAATTTCCCATCACTTTTTTTGTAAGTATGCAGCCAGTAGCATGAATCATGCCATTGGTTTAGTCGTTTTAAAAAGACTTCTTTATTCATATCCCGATAATAGACAACTGCCATTCGTCCGGGAGTAGCCGCCTCAACAATCATGATAATGACATTTGCTTTATAATCAAGATCTTGAACATAACCAGCAAATGCTCTCCTTACATGATTTGCATATTCCTGATGAGCCAGGTCGCCGACTGTGGACAATTCGTCTTCAGTGTAAAGCGGATCAATTTCATGTGTATCTGCAATTGGGTCTGGTATTTCATAATTATCTGTTCCCCAAACAACGAATACCTTGCCATCAATCGAAAAGCCTTGTTTTCCAATTAACCATTTCAAAGCATTATGCGCCTTTTGCGATACTTCGTAGCTTATGGACGCTGCTTCTTTACTCTGTTTAAACCTTCCACGATAGGTGAATCCGCTGGAATCGTTTGCTGAGATTAATTTTGCCATATCGGCAGCATGGCGGATTTTCGAAGCATGCCGTTCTGTGGAAGGTAGCATTTCACCTGTTACATAACATGTATCTATCGATTGCAAAGTGCTCTCATAGTAATGTATGAATGAATCATGAACTGTTTTGTCCCTCCAAATTCTTGACTCCGCCTCTCCGGGTTTGTGTACTATAAAGCGGACGAAGGCATCACTTTGATTTGACGCAACCACTTTGTAAATTTCGGGTCTCAGCCCATAGGCTTCATCTAATGTTTTATTCCACTTCTCGATGAATTTCTTATTTTCATCTACATAAATGATCTTATGCTTAATTAAATCTTGCACTAGATGCCCTTTGCTTAAATAATTGTATACGCTTTCAACTTTCGGATGGGAAAATTGAGAATTACACCAGCTTCTTAGCTGACCCAAATACTCTTTGTGGGGATCTGTCTTTTTAACTGCTCCACCGTATTTCACGTAATCCCCCGCGACATACATCAGCTTGTCGACCAAAGGATGTGGCACCGGAGCGCTTGTCCTACTGGAGGATGCTTCAGTACATGGAATAATTGTACTTGCATCCGTTTTATCTACCACTTTAGCAGACATGAAATTCCCATCCATATCCAACGCCACTTCAATTTGTACTTGTTGTGTCGTATGTGCAACGGGTAACAACACTTGCTCTTTATTATATCTTCCGGTTTGAAACACACCGATTTCCTTGGTATTATTTTCATACGTCTGATAAAGGCTTCGTAACCAAGACACGTTCTCACCCCTTTTCTAAACCAATTTCTTCATTCAAGACATCAACAGATTGAATTTGGTTAAATTCTTTTACTGACATTTCCCTTAGGGGACGGACAATTGTACATTCATCAGGCCGAATGAATCGAATTACACCATTTTTCATAACAGCAGTCCATAATCGGGTTTCCAACATATTTCTGCCTGTTTCGTCAGGGTAGTTGATACCATGTACCATGGCGCCGAAGGAAAGTTCATCAATCTCATCATAGGCCCCTTCTCCTTCCCCGAAATTACAAGCCTCTACATATCCTTGACATTCTCTGGCTCCTAAAAAGATATCTCTTCTACCTCCCGCATTGACTGCACGTTTAGCGATATTATGATGTTTATGTTCGTTTCGATCGAATGCCAAGTCTTCTCTATGTGGATTAAAGATGAAATGTGCGCGAACTTGATAGCGGACATCTCGTAAATACGTATAATATGCCAACGTATTCCCACCATTGTACTCAATCGGCCGAATGCCTTTGGATTCTGTTTGTATTGGATTCATAATTCGAACTTCATCAATGATCCACATAATCGTCGGCTTCCAGTAAATTGACTCGACAATGCCTTTCAAGCTTTGATAGGTCGGAATTTGATACGACATTTTCTCTCCACCGATTTTTGTCAACGGATCCGTGAAAAGTGCATAGTTTCCAGATACTTCGAATTCAATTTGGTTACGCAAAAAAACACCTCCAATTTGTTAACTTATATTTTATAGAGATGGGGGAATAATCCCCCTCACTTTAGATCAATACTACTTTGAAAACTGTCAATTTTCCTTTTTAAGAATTTAATTTGTTTCCGAAGAACCAGATTCTTCTTTTCTAAATTTGCTATTGACTTTAAAAAGTTTATGTTACCACAAGATATACATTTCAAATGACCAATTCACCTCTTTTATCTTCTTATAATTTATAGTTTGTACAATTTAATTATATACATAATTCCGATAATAATCAATTCAATATTTTAAATATTCCTCTTTTATCCTTGTTCTTTTTGTGTTATACTTTCCAAGTCGCCTTAGGCGTGGATTGAAAATTATAATTTATAGTTTGAAAACCCATCTATTTCCAAGATGGGTTTGTTGATTACACTATCTTGCTCAGCAACTTCCCTCCCTATAGTCCTATCCCCCACTCTACTGAGTAGGCTGTTTCTTTTAAGGCATAAATCTCCCCGTGCAGTAAATAATCAATATATCCATCAATCTCCAATCGATCCATCTCAGGCTTGTATATATTAACAACATACTGTTGTGCCTTTCTAAGCAGATAATTCATGTCGCGCAAATCCATTTCTCCATTTAGCTCTGCGATGATTTCCTTTGCTTCCTTATTGTACGGGACAAGTACTGACGTTGTAGGACTGTCTATCACCTTAAAATGCTTCTCCATAGTTGCAAAGGCTTGCCTGCTGAAAATTTCCAACTTTTTTGAGTGTTTGCTTTTGTATGCCTGGAAATAGTTTTGATTTAGGTTTATTAAATCAAATCCATTTTGTCCAATTTTAGCAATCGGATAATTTAATTCATTTGAAATAGCAGTATAATAATAACTAAAATAAAGCTTCATCGCTTCAGGTGATAATAAATCATTACCGTATCTTGACGGATCTCTTTTGAATTCATATAGAACCCTTGCCGTCTGCTCGCCACCTATTTTTATATCTTTCAGATTTGAGACAACTTCATCGGCCGACTTGATAATGTACACAATTCTGATGTCGTCCTCCCCATGGCGGTTACAACGTCCTGCCGCCTGTGCAATGGAATCTAACCCTGCCAAAGATCTGATTACGCACTGAAAGCTGATATCAACACCAGCTTCGATTAATTGGGAGCTTACACAAACAAGCCTCTTCCCCGACTTTAAGCGGTTCTTCAAATCCTCAAATTTAACCTTTCTATGTGCAGGACACATATTCGTACTCAGATGATATAGCTCAAAGTCAATATTACTGTCACGAATTTCTTCATATAATTTCTTCACTGCCGTTTTTGTATTTAGAATAACTAACAAACTATCTACAGATTCCATTTCCTTCAAAACAAAGTCTCTTAATTCATTTGCTTGCAATCCATGTTCATCGGTTTTATCAATAATGTTAACTCTTTTAAAATGTTTGCTAACCTCATTTATGTTCTTTATGATTTCAGCATCGTGGGGAATTTTTAATTTATTCTCAACAAAATCTAATGCTGGCTGCGTTGCAGTACACAAAATGATACTAGTATTGCAATAACTTTTAAGGAAGTTAAGTGCCTCGTTGAATAATGAGACACATTTAATAGGAACTGATTGCACTTCATCAAATACCAATATAGAATTGGCTAAATTATGGAGCCTTCTTATATTTCGTGTTCCTCCTGAGTAAAAAACATTTAAAAACTGTACCATAGTCGTAAATACAATTGGACTATCTCCCCAATTATCTCTTAATAGTTTCTGTTTCTTTTGTTTCACATGATATTTCTCTGCCTCTTCCTCACTATCGAACTTCTCTTCTTCAAGAATATTTGAATGATGCTCTAATACTGCGTCCTCATTTCTTATATACTTCCTAACCTCTTCGGCGTTTTGCTCAATTATTGTTGTATACGGGACGATGTAAATAATTCTGTCTTTCCTATACTCTATGGCATGGCGAAGTGCGTATCTAATGCTTGATAGTGTCTTTCCTCCACCCGTTGGAATAGACAGTGTATAAATTCCTGAAGGCTTATATGCAATAGTTTCGCATTGCTCCGACATGCTACTTCGTAATATGTTAATTGGAAGGTTCAAATCTGCATTTTGCTTAAGCAAATTGATGTTATCCATAAATATTTCATAGCTTTCTTTAAAAAATTGATGACTATCAAATGGAACTTCTTCTAAACGATTTTCTTCAAACATCATGGTATTTGTCCGATCGGCATCTATTAAACAACTAAAAATAAATTTAATTAGTAAAGAAAGCGATATTGCTTGCAATCCTTCTTTTTTTCTTTTTTGAAGCAAATCATTAATTTCCCTCACTGCTTCATTAAAATATTCGCTTATAGATATATAACTCTCTAAAAAGGCAGTAACAGCAAGGTCAAACTCTTTTATATCCTTATAAATGACTCGCTCCAAAAATGGCGAAGAGAGTTTATCGGATATAAAATCTCTTAGTCCGCTATGATGCGAAAGGATACTCATCGCTACCCATTCGACAGCTACTTTTTCCAAAGGTGTTGCATTTTCAACTTGATGAAAGTATTGATACAAATACTTCCCCCCTGCTGTAGAATGATCAACTGTTCCTCTTGCAGGTGGGTTATTAGGGTTATTTACAGCCTCAATAATATAATTTCTAAATTGCTCTGTAAGTTTCCCCATATCATGTAGTAAGCCCGCAAGCCCAGCCAAATGTTTGGCTCCAATTTTTTCTCCAAATCGCTCTGCCAATTCTTGTACTTCTCTTAAATGTGTTTCAACAGTCTGAACTTCCCCATCACTTTCTCGTATATGCGCAATATATTCCAATCCAACCCCTCCTCCATGACACTATTACTATGTCTTTCGACTAACGTCTACAAAACCCTCTACATTATTTATTCCGCATAAAAACAAACATAAAAACCCTATTTTTAGTGTTTTTACGATCGTTTCTATTTTTGAATATAGATACTTTTACACTATCCTACTAAATATTCCTCAGTCGAACCAATTTACTAATTGGTGATAACCTTCTATTAACGTAGTCAGGGAATGGGAAATAAGAATAGTGATGATTTAAAAGTCGCTATTAATTCCAAGACTTTTCATTTATAAATCACCTTAAGCTTTAAACCACCAAACCACAAAAAAGAATTTTAAAAATATTGTAGACTTTTAAAATTCTTTATAGTAATGTATAGGGAAACTTAAAGGAAATCTTCCTTATATCGATATTTGTTATTTCATTTTCGTGAAGGAGGAGATGAATTGTTTGTCACAATCGGAGTAGTTGGCCCATCTGAATCTGTGGATAAGATTTTAAAAGTGGCGGAAGAGTTTCCAAGTGCGCGGTGCCTACCTTTTATTTATGAGGATGTAAAGGAGTTGCCAAATTTAATAAAACAAGGACAGTTGCTTGTAGACCAGTGGTTGTTTTCGGGAGTAATGAATCATACATACGCATTAAAACATCGCTTGGTACAGCCAGAACAGGCAAGCTTTCCTCTGCTGCATGGTTCGAGCTTCTTTGGAAAACTTTTAGAAATTCAGCAAAAGGAACAACGGATATTTCAATCGTTCAGCATTGACCATATAACGGCTGAGGAGATTCAAAAAGTCCTTTCTTTTTATGACATGGATCATCTTCATTTTGAAACGATTCCTTTTTCGATTGATAAAGAGCCTGAACAAATTGCACATATTCATCAAGTGTTGTACGAGAGCAAAAAGACGGAGGTTGCAATCACTGCAACAAGAGGGGTATATGATCGATTAAAACGTCAGGCAATCCCTGTTTACAGGCTTACTCCTTCCTACTTTTCAATTAAACTATCGATCGAACTGCTTATTGAAAGAGCCCAAGTGAAGCATTATGAAAACTTGCGTATGGCCGTTATCGCATGCCAAGCTCTCAATGCCAATGAGAATATTGACGCTTCTCTCTTTAAATGGAAACACCAAGATTTAGACTTAAAAAAGAGCTTGCTAACGTTAACGGAAAGATTGAATGGTTCATTCGTGGAAGTGGCAGATGGGCTTTACTACATTTACACGACTAAAGGCGAAATTGATACAGATATCGAGTCTTCCTTAATGAACAACATGGCGTCCTTTCGGATACATAACCAATTAGAAATTGGTTTCGCAATCGGCTACGGACAAACTGTTTTAGCTGCCGAACAGCATGCGCGCCATGGACTCAATCAGTTAAAAATGGGCGGGGATCCTTCCTTGCTCATTGTTCAAACGAAAGATGATATAACGCAAAAAGTACAAAATGAAGAGCATACGCTGAACACCGAAGCGATCACTAGTGCACTGCAAGAAAGGTATGAGCTGAAAAACGCCAATACCCGTGATGTGTTGCGCATAGCATTGTATTCCCGCAAATATAATAAACCGCATTTCACAGCCGAGGACGTCGCTCAATGGTTCAATAGCACAAAACGTAATGCCCGTCGGATCCTATCAGAATTACAACAGGATGCGATTATCGAAATACATGATAAGACCCAGGCTGCACCGAGGGGTAGACCGAGTAATGTTTATCGTTTTACGGACAACGACCTTTTTTTCGGAAAGGAGAGTTAAATGGAAAACGAACTTCTTCAGTGGATTAATAAAGCCTTACTGCAACTGAATTTAGTGGAAAGTATGGAGCAAACAAAAGGATTTACCCGACTAGGCTACACGAAAGAAGAACAAGCAGCACAGAGGCAATTCCGCTTAATTGCCCAAAGCCTTGGATTGCATACCTATCAAGATGTAGCGGGCAATCAATGGGCTGTATGGCAGGTGGATGACCACTTAGGAACAATTGCTACAGGCTCACATTTAGATACTGTCTATAATGGAGGCGGCTACGACGGCGTTGCTGGAGTAGTCGCGGCATTAGCCGCTGTAAAACTGCTTAAAGAAAGACGATTCAAGCCTACAAAAAATATTGCCATCGTTGTTTTTGCATGTGAGGAATCCGCTAGATTCGGTATTTCAACGATCGGCAGCAAGGCAATTTGCGGGTTATTAGAAAAAGATCATGTTGCTTCTATCCAAGATGCAAATGGCATTTCGGTAGAAGAAGCTGTCAATAATTGCGGCTTGAATTGGCGGAATATTGAGGAAGCTGAGTTATCAACACATTCATTAGAACAATTCATCGAATTACATATTGAGCAAGGAAGCCGGCTCGAAAAAGCACAAAAAGAGATCGGCATTGTCCGTGCAATTGCCCAGCCAACTAGGCTGTTCATCACTTGCAATGGCATGACAAACCATACAGGCACCACCCCTATGAATGAACGACAAGATGCGCTCGTTCCCATCGCACAATTAATAAGTTACATTGAAAAAATTGCACTTGAAATAAACGAACGCCAAACAACTCCCCTCATGGCGACAGTTAGCACAATAAAAGCAAGTCCAAACGCTATGAATATGATTCCTGAGGAAGTTATCGTTGGCATTGATATTCGCAGTACAAGTGCAAAACTAAAAAAAGAAATTGTAAGCGCTGTAAAAAAGTTTATTGAAAAAGTAGAAGCTGAGAGATCCGTCACCATGCATCTAAAAACAATCGTTGATGATGAACCGATTCAACTGGATCAAGCAATTCAAACGACATTCACAAATCTATGCAAGGAATTGGGACTTTCATCAATGATAGTAGATAGCGGAGCAGGCCACGATGTCATGAATATGGCTAAGCGCTGGCCAAGTGGATTATTGTTCATCCCTTGCCGTGAAGGAATTAGTCACCATCCATCGGAATATGCCGATTGTCATGATTTATTAAAAGGAGCAACCTTGATTGCCGCTTTTCTTGAAAAAGCAGCGACCATTACTTCTTAACGTTATGATTCCAATGACAAGTATATAGGAGGTTTTGAATTGCATACATTCATCCAAGAGTATATCGAAAAGAACAAAGAGTATTTTCAAGAAGTATCTAAAT
Organism: Sporosarcina sp. USHLN248; assembly: GCF_037144575.1. Taxonomy (NCBI): domain Bacteria; kingdom Bacillati; phylum Bacillota; class Bacilli; order Caryophanales; family Caryophanaceae; genus Sporosarcina; species Sporosarcina sp. USHLN248. The sequence continues at coordinate 12,281 of NZ_JBBCZC010000035.1, read as the reverse complement.
ATATTTATAACCATCCAGAAACACGCTTTGAAGAATATAAATGTGCTGCTTTTTTAGCAAATGAATGTAAAAAATTGGGCTTTACAGTGGAGCGTAATATCGCAAATATACCAACTGCTTTCAAAGCTATCTATGGGAACGGCAAGCCTGTCATCGCATTTTTAGGAGAATTCGATGCACTCCCCGAATTAAATCAACAACCGAACATTTCTATACCTGAGCGTATTGAAGATCAGCCCAATATCGGTCATGGATGCGGACATAATTTACTTGGCGCCGGGGCATTTGCCGCAGCATGTGCTGTAAAAGCTTTTCTTGAAGTAAATGAACTTTCAGGAACGGTTGTTTTTTATGGTTGTCCCGGGGAGGAAGGTGGTTCCGGTAAAACATTTATGGTCCGTGAAGGCGCTTTCAATGGGGTTGATACGGCTTTAACTTGGCACCCTTCTCCAATTAACGCCATTATGAGCCTACCAACACTCGCAAACTACCAGGTCGCTTTTCGCTTCAAGGGAATCGCCGCACATGCTGCCAACTCTCCGCACTTAGGCCGCAGCGCTTTGGATGCTGTTGAATTAATGAATGTAGGGGTCAATTACCTAAGGGAACATATCATCCAAGATGCCAGAGTACATTACGCAGTTACCGACACTGGCGGTTTATCACCTGCCGTGGTGCAACCACATGCAGAAGTTCTTTATTTAATTCGAGCGCCAAAGAACGAACAAGTAAAAGGGATTTACGATCGTATTTGCAAAATTGCAGAAGGCGCAGCTCTCATGACAGAAACCGAACTGACAATTGAATTTATGAAAGCTTGCTCCAATTATATTCCGAACAGAAGCTTAGAGGAGCTTCTTCATAAAAATCTCAAAATAGTTGGAACTAGTGAACCTAGTGAAGACGAAAAAACTTTTGGAAAACAAATATGGGATACCTTCTCAAAGGACGAACAAGATTTCTCTGTAGAATTAATGAAAGGATTTGGATATATCGGAGATGGTAGTGAGTTCAAAGGAAAATATGTAGCTGATTCTATATCTGACTACGCAGTTACAGATGAACTATTTTATGGTTCTACTGATGTTGCAGATGTTAGCTGGGTAACCCCTACCGCACAATTAACTGCGGCAACGAGTGCCCTTGCTACTCCATTACATACGTGGCAAATGACAGCGCAAGGTTTATCGAGTTTCGCCAATAAAGGTATGCTGCGCGCTGCATCAGCTATGGCATTGACTGGAATTGAACTTTTATCTTCAAAAGAGAAGCTGAAACAGGTCCAAGAAGAATTTCAAAGGTATCAACAGGACCATCCATATACTAACCCAATACCGCCCGAAGTCAAGCCAACCACACTTAGCGGGAAAAAAATCTACTAATGAGGTGAAATTATGAAGGAGAAAAAAAGTTTTTTCCAAAGATTTTTGGATATCGTTGAGCGAGTAGGAAATAAGCTTCCCGATCCATTTGTACTTTTTATCGGACTCGCGGTGATGATGATCATCATTTCCTATATTTTTAGCTTATTCAATGCTTCTGTCGTACATCCCGGCAACGGAGAAACGCTAGCAATAAAAAGCTTAATCTCTGCAGAAGGATTACAATTCATCCTCACTTCTATGCTAAGTAACTTTACAGGTTTCGCACCACTTGGCTTAGTGTTGGTCATGATGTTGGGGATAGGTTTAGCAGAAAAGGTTGGTATGCTTGATTATGCTGTACGCAAAACCATTTTAAAATCACCACCTTTTTTATTAACCTATACAGTTGTGTTTGTAGGAATCATGGGGAATCTTGCATCAGATGCTGCAATCGTATTAATTCCCCCATTGGCGGCACTTGTTTTTTATAAAGTTGGCCGCCATCCACTTGCAGGGCTAGCAGCAGGATTTGCTGGAGCGGGTGCGGGATTTACCGCTAATCTATTTATTGCTGGAACAGATGCATTGCTAGCCGGTATTTCAACAGAAGCTGCACGCTTTTTGGATGAAACCATTACCATTACTCCTGCGGACAACTGGTTTTTCAATGTTGTCTCCGTCTTCGCACTTACGATTGTTGGCGGACTTGTTACTACTCGCTTCATCGAGCCTCGTTTAGGAAAGTATGAAGGAGATGCTATAGAAGAAGAGAATACAGAAGATTTGCCACAAGCGAAAAGAGCCTTTATACACGCAATAATTGCAGGGCTCATTTACGTTGCCATTATTGCTGTTACCATTTTTATTCCGAACAGCCCTTTGACAAATGAGGAAGGCGGACTCATTCCGTCTCCGTTCCTTGATGGCATCGTTCCGATTATACTAATCTTTTTCGTTATTATTGGAGTGACATTCGGTATCTCTGTCGGCAATATAAAATCAAGTAAAGATGTCAGTAAATATATGTCTGAGTCGATCAAAGACATGTCCAGCTATATCGTCTTAGTTTTTGCAATCGCCCAATTCACCGCCTACTTTAACTGGTCCAATCTTGGTACTTGGGTTGCAGTAAATGGAGCAGAATTTCTAAAAGATATTAACTTCACCGGAATGCCGCTTATTATAGGCTATATTATCTTCACGGCATTGATGAATTTCTTAATTACATCGGGTTCAGCTAAATGGGCAATTGAAGCACCGATCTTCGTTCCGATGTTCATGCAATTGGGATATCATCCCGCCTTTACCCAAGCAGCTTATCGCATCGCAGATTCATCTACAAATATTATTACACCGCTGTTTCCATATATGGTCATTATATTGGCGTTCATGCAACGTTACGATAAGAAAGCAAGCATTGGGACGTATATTTCCCTCATGCTTCCTTATACAATCACTTTCTTAGCAACATGGATCATTTTAATTATGCTGTTTTATTACCTCGGAATTCCATTTGGACCGGGTATCCATGCCCGTTTTTAATCGTGGAATAAAAGAGCTTGAACGGTCAGGAGGAATTACATTTGAAACTAGTAGAACAACTAACCGACTGGCGGCGTGATTTTCACCGTTTTCCCGAACAGGGATTTTTGGAAATGCGCACCGCATCAATTGTTGCAAGTATACTTTACGATTTGGGGTTCCATTTAAAAATGGGCAAAGAGGTCATGAACGTAGATGATTGCATGGGAAAACCCGACTTAAAAATAACAAGTGAGCATGCAAAATGGGCGAAAGAAAATGGAGCAGACGAGAAATTCCTTCCCTTTTTCACGGAAGGTTATACTGGAATCGTTGCTACGCTCGATACACAGCTACCCGGACCAACGATCGCTTTTCGTTTTGACATGGATGCATTACCTATTAAGGAATCTGATTCATCAGAACATCTTCCGACTCAATTAGGATTTCGGTCAATTGCAGAAGGGACTATGCACGCCTGCGGACACGATGCCCATACTGCAATCGGATTGGGCTTAGCTACTCTGTTGGCCAGTAATAAAGAACAGCTTACCGGCGTTTTTAAATTAATATTTCAGCCAGCTGAAGAAGGGACGCGTGGCGCAAAAGCAATGGCTCGTGCAGGAGTTGCAGATGGCATTGATTATTTCATCGCCTCACATATCGGAACAGGTATCCCACAGCATCATTTTGTAGCGGCGAATAACGGCTTTTTAGCTACCTCGAAGCTGAACATCTCTTTCAAGGGTACTGCTGCTCATGCCGGAAGCGAACCGGAGAAAGGAAAAAATGCGTTACTTGCCGCAGCAACCGCTGCTTTAAATATGCATGCAATATGCCGGCATTCAGGGGGCGATTCTCGCATTAACGTCGGTGAACTACATGCAGGATCCGGTAGAAATGTCGTGGCAAACCATGCAACTCTCATCGCGGAAACTCGCGGAGAAACAAGTGAAGTCAATGATTACATGAAGGAACAAGCTCACAATATAGTTGCTGGTGCAGCCCTTATGTATGGAGTGGAATATACGATCGATACCGTTGGAGAAGCAATTAGCTGCAAATGCTCCGAGGTGTTAGCAAATAAATTAGCTACAATAGCCGAACAACATCCTTTTATTGAACACGTCGTCCAAATAAGCGACAACAATGCAGGTTCAGAAGATGCGACTTATTTCTTGGAAGCCGTTCAACAACAAGGCGGGCAAGCAACGTACTGCATCTTCGGCACAGACCTTGCTGCAGGGCATCACCACGAATGCTTCGACATCAACGAAAATACTTTACTTCCTGCAGTAGAAATATTGTTCGCTGCTGCTAAGGACATAGCGAAGCATGATGAGTAACGATAACAACCCGCCGAACTTTTGAAGTTTGGCGGGTTGCACTGTCAAATGAATATTTAACGCTAACCCAAAACACATAAATCATACAACAACGCATAAACCTATTTTTCAACGTATATCTGTGGGCAACAACTCATAATCCACTAAAAAAACGCTTAACTTGCCGACAAGGCGCATAAACACCCCTTATTTCTAAAAAACCGGATTCGGTTTTTATCGAACCACTTTCAAGCAAAAAATCGATAAACCATGCTTAGTAAAATGAATGGCAGTATACCCCTAACTAAAAATTGTACAATTAGAGGCTTTTGTTCATCATTCATCTGAACGCGCACCATCCCCGCCCCTTTTGTCACATTCGTATCGTACTGTACAAGTTGCGATGTACGTTTATGACAATGAGGGCATTTGAAAACAATTGCCGTGCTTTGACTTCCGAAGGTACTTTTTTCAATTCGAGGCGCTCGGCGGAGTTTTTTCATTTCCGGCCCTTTCAATGAGTGCATCTCGCCGCACTTACCGCATTGAAACCGATGAACCGTATCTTCATCATACATTTGATTGCTTAATCCTTTAAACAACCGAATGGTTTGGTAAACAAAATTAATAAAAACGATTAGCGCAATTATAAGGCCAAGCATCGTCCCGATTTTCAATTACCCTTTCACCTCTTATTGAATAACGACTGAAAAGAATAACCTATCAATCGTTTAATACTGTACCCCTCATTTTCAATGAAAAAAAGTCTATTTGCAACAAGAGAACTTTATAGTCGCTCCCTTGACGTATCAGTTTTGGATGAATGCATATACAGATTCCTATTATCCCCGGAGATCACGCGATCGAACGTGGGTTTAGGTCCTACTTTCAGGGTGTAAAGGGGATGCTATTGAAGAAAATGGAGGAATGATAAGGCTTTACATTACCTTTATTGATAGCAACAATTCAGCGAAGGGTGTTAATAAAATATCAGGCACTTAAGCGATTGTACATCGTTAAGTGCCTGATATATGAATTTCTGTTTATCCTACAATCATATTTGCAACTAAGATGCACACCAAAGAAACTGCCCATGCGATCGTTGTAGGGACGGACCAAACTAAGATTTGCTCCTTCACTTCTTTGACACCAAGCATCCGGTTGACTACCCAGAATAAACTATCATTAAAGTAAGAGAAAATCATAGCACCTAATGCGGCTGCTTGTGCCGCGAGGGCCATATTGACATCCAAATTCATGACGATCGGCGCTGAAATGGATGCCGCCGTAATCATCGCAACCGTGCCGCTACCTTGTATTAAACGAACAATTGTCGCAATGAAAAATGGTATCAATACTGCCGGCAAAGGGAGTGATGCGACTTGTTGCGCGATATAATCTCCCGCACCACTAACACGCAGCACCTCGCCAAGGGCACCGCCTGCACCTGTAACCAAGAGGATGATACCAGCCGTCACCATTCCTTCTTCCATTCTTTCCAATGCTTCTTCCCGCTTCAAATGACCCGCCAACAGATAAATTGCCGACACAAGGGATAAACCTACTGCAATGATCGGCTGTCCTAAGAACAGAATATAATCGACCCAGCCCCCTGTAAGATCCATTGCAACCATTGTTGTATTTATGAATATAAGGAGTATTGGCAATAATATCGGCACCATGGAGCGGAATAACGATGGAAGCTCTTTACTTCTCTCATCTGTCAGCCGAATAAGCTCCTGATAAGCCAACTGCTCGTCTGGTCTTTCAAAATCCAATCCATCTTCTGTCGGTATTTGATAAATTCTTTTACCAATCCATTTTGCATATAAAACGCCTACAATGATAATCGGGATGGAGAACAGCAATCCCCAAAGAATCATATGGCCTATATCAACACCGAATATACCTGCAACACCTAAAGGACCTGGAGTAGGCGGAACGGCATGATGCGTAGCTGCCAATCCGACTGCAAGCGCGACCCCCAATGTAATGACCGATTTACCAGTCTTCCTTGATAACGCTTTCACCAAAGGGTTCAAGATAACGAATGCCGAGTCGACAAATATCGGAATGGAGACGATATAGCCAGCAATCGCCATCGCCCATTCTTCTTTCCGTTTTCCTACAAATCGTATAAGGCTATATGCCAAACGTTCTGCAGCTCCTGAAACTTCCAAAATACGTCCAATCATAACGCCAAACCCTACCACTATACCGATTGAACCTAATGTGCTTCCGAATCCTTTTGATATGGTTGCAGAAACTTCAATAGGATTCATCCCGCCAATTAACCCCGTCAATGACGCAGCTATGACCAAAGCTAAAAATGCATGTATCTTCGTTTTTAACACAAGAATGATTAATGCAGCCACACCCACAACAAGACCGACAATCATTTGCATTTCCGGTGTCATCCTTAGTACCCCCCAATTCTTTATTTAATTGATGAAGGGGAAATGCTCCCCTTCATCGCTATTCAATTATTTAGAGTGATTCTCTTGTAAACTTCGGAGCGTATTCTGCAGCGAGTTTTATGCATTCTTCCATGCTTACGCTAGCTGCGATGTTTTTCCATGCAATATCAAATGCAGTGCCATGATCGACAGAAGTCCGTAAGAATGGAAGTCCGTTTGTAATGGAAATCGTACGGTGGAAATCCGTCATTTTCGCAGCGATATGTCCTTGATCGTGATAAAGGGAAAGAACTGCATCGTATTTACCGTTCAATGCTTGGAAAAATACAGAATCTGCAGGTACAGGGCCATATGCGTCAATGCCGTCTTTTTTAGCGGCTTCAATGCCCGGTCCGATTTCATTCACTTCTTCCATTCCGAACAGCCCGCCTTCACCGCTATGCGGGTTCAATCCGGCTACCGCCAGTTTACGGTTTTCAACGCCCAATCTTTGCAATGCCAAATCACATCTGTTCAAATAATCACGCACACGCTCTTTTGTCATTTGAGAAATGGCTTCTTTCAAACTAACATGGCGAGTTAAGAAGAAAATCCGCATGCCATTTACTTGGAACATTGTAAGCGGATCTGGAGCTCCACCTAAGTCCTCCAACATTTCTGTATGACCAATATACGGTACGTTTGCCGCTTTGAGGGATTCCTTGTTAATTGGCGTCGTTGCAAGCGCTGCAACCTTTCCATCCATTGCAAGTTCCACTGACTTTTTAATGAATTCAAATGCCGCTTGTCCACATTGCGCTTGGACTTCTCCTGGCTGCAATGCATCAATATCAATATTGTTCATATCTAACACATCAACAGTTCCGAATTCGTATTTTCCTTCCTGAGGAGCAGAAACAATATTCACATTCAAAGCAACACCTGTCACTTCGATCGCTTTTTTGATTACATCGGCATCACCTACAACAAGAGGGCTGCACATACCGTAAATTTCTTCCTTGGATAGTGATTTCACAGTAATTTCAGGTCCGATTCCTGCAGCATCGCCCATTGGAATTGCGATTATTTTACGTTCGTTCGTCAATTCAAACACGTCCTTCATGATTTTTTGTTTGTAAATACGTAACACATTTATAAATCGATTGCTTTTCTCCGACCATGCCACCCTTTGTTACGACTGGTATTCCATCGAAAGTACCGCCGATGAATTTACCATACGCCGCCAAAGGGATCACTTCTTCGTCGAGTTGAATCGCTTCCGCATCACTAACCGAATAGAGTGCAGCTGTGACATCGCCGCCACTTGAAAACATGCCATCGATTTTTTCATCGCTTTGCTGGATGATGGAGTATGTCACTTTTGCAAGCCCAGTAGTAATCCGTTTCGCTAATGCTTCTTCTGTTGTCTCTTCTTCATTTGCGATATTTGCCAAAGGTAAAACGGTCGAAGTAGGTGATAGCGTCGTGACAATCAATACTTCTTGCTCTTTTAATTTCAATAACCCTTCTTCCGTAGCACGCTTAACTTCCGAATCCCATCTATCCTTCATCGTCGCCAATTGAGCAGCGTCCACATATACAGGCATTGAATTTGTCTTATCCATTAAATAGCGCAATTGCCTGCCTGTAAGCCCTGTAACACTTCCAACTGTCACAATGTACTTATTTTTGTACAGGCTCTTCCTTGATAGTACCCGTGCGAACGCCGCCGATAAAGGTCCGGGATCCACCGGAAATACAGTACGTTCTGTAATGGACGCCATCGACTCAGCAATATTGCTGATTTCCTCATTCGTTACCGCATCCACTACAATAATTCGATTGCCATTGCTGATCAGTTTATGCAAGGAAGATAAGATTTTTGATTTCCCCTGTAAGACATCACCTAAACCGATATGGCCGATTTCATAATTGCTTTGCTCGGCAATGACGGCTGGTAAAAAGGATTTTGTTATAGGGTTCATCGGATCTTTTGCAACGTCCGTTTCTTGTACAGGAACGCCTTCAACTAAAAGGTATCCACCTGAAGTGACGCGTCCCGAATCAGGATAGGACGCAACGACAATTGCTACACTATCCTCTCCAGTGTTCTCCAACATGGCGTCGATTTCAGAACCGACATTACCTCGAATTGTGCTATCAATCCGCTTGCCAATTACATCGGCTCCCCACTTTTTCAGTTGTTTGAATGTATGTTCCACACGACTTTTAGCCATATCAGGAGCTACATAACGGCTATCTGTATCTACACAAATAGATGTGAATGTGCTTGTCGTCGGTACTTCTCCACCAAAGACAATGGTTGCACTTGTAAATCCGGCTTTTGCAAGTCTTACACCCGTCGCGTTCGCACCTGTCAAGTCATCAGCAATTATTCCGATCTTCATTCTCTCACCTGCTCTGCAATAATGATTTCAACAGATTCGCCGTATAATTCTTTTAGTTCTTCGGATAATTGGTCGTCTGTAATGATCGTTGATACGTCTTCCAAATCACATACTTTAGAAAACGACTTTTGATTGAACTTTGAAGAATCAGCGACAAGAATCACTTCTGCTGCGGTTCTCATCATCGAACGCTTCAAAGAAGACTTTTCAATAGTTGGCGTAGTAATTCCAAAGGAATGATTAATTGCATTCGCCCCTAAAAAGAACAAATCGACGTGCATAGATTTTAAAATCTCTTCAGTTAATGAGCCGTAAAGAGTTCCGGTTACCGTTTGCAATCGCCCACCTAAAACGATTATTTCTAACTTACTATCCATCAGCTCTGCAGCAATTTTTATGTCATTTGTTATAACCGTAAGATCTTCACGTGATTTTAATAAAACAGCAATTTCGCGTGTCGTCGTTCCAGAGTCAATGAGAACGGTCATACCGTCTCTGATCAAAGAGACAGCCTTTGCGGCAATTGCTTTCTTCTCTTGGACGGCCATAGTCGATTTTGATTCAAATGTTCTTTCATGTATTAACGGTTGTGCCCGAACTGCTCCCCCATGTGTACGGATAAGCTTATTTTGCTTTTCTAACACATCAAAATCACGCCGAATCGTCATAGAAGTCACTTCTAACATTTCCGCCAGTTGGACAATCTCAACCTTGCCTTCTAATTCAAGTAATTCAATTATTTTTGTACGCCGTTCTTTTGGAGACACTTGAATTAACCCCTAACTTCATATGTTAAATATGAACATATTATTGTTATATACAAACATAATTATGTTACTTTGAAACGATTAAGTCAATAATGTTTTAAAAATTTAATGTAATATGCCGAATATTTCCTATCAAATTGAACTGTCCACAATTTCAAAATTCGAATGCATACTTCTATCCTTTCCGGGCATTCTAAGATCAATATCGTTTATTCCGAAATAGCTTAGTGGTAGAGCAATCGGCTGTTAACCGATAGGTCGTAGGTTCGAGTCCTACTTTCGGAGTCTTAAAAGCCCCTTCCATCGAAGAGGCTTTTCCGCAATGGAACAATGGGAGGGCTTTATGTTGAATTCAACTAAAACATTGTCTGTGTTCGCTTTAGGTGGCATTAATGAAATTGGAAAAAACATGTATGTGCTTCAATACGGGGACGATCTTTTGATGATCGACTGTGGATCAAAATTTCCTGATGAGAGCTTATTAGGAGTAGATTTGATCATTCAAGATATTTCTTATTTACAGGAAAATAAAGAGAAGATCCGGGCATTGCTTGTTACACATGGACATGAAGACCATATCGGTGGGATTCCTTATTTATTGAAACAGTTGAATGTGCCTGTCTATGCAACGAGGCTGACGTTAGGTTTGATTGAACTGAAATTAAGGGAGCATGGATTGCTTAGGGATACGGAGCTAAATTTAGTAGACAGCGATTCCAATTTTGAATTTGGTACTATTAGCGTTTCGTTCTTTAAAACGAGTCATAGTATCCCCGACTGTTTAGGGATTGTCTTTCAAACTCCTGAAGGAACGGTTGTGCATACGGGTGATTTCAAGTTTGACTTAACACCAGTCGGAGGAGATTATGCAGATCTCCATAAGATGGCCAAAATCGGGGAAAAAGGCGTTTTATTGCTCTTATCGGAAAGCACAAATGCCGAGCGTCCTGGATTCTCACAATCAGAACGGATCGTTGGAGAGCATATCGAGGATGCCTTCCGCAGGGCTGATCAAAAGATTTTCATTTCAACATTCGCCTCCAACGTTCACCGTATTCAACAAATCATTGATGCAGCAATTAAAACAAATCGGAAAATCGGTCTATTGGGAAGAAGTATGGTGAATGTTGTTTCCGTAGCTGAAGAATTGGGATACTTAACGATACCTGAGGGCATGATTGTCGAGGCAAATGAAATCAATGGAATGGACCCTGAACGGGTCGTTGTCATTTGTACCGGAAGCCAAGGCGAGCCGATGGCGGCACTTTCCAGATTATCGACTGGAACTTACCGTCAAGTTTCTGTTTTGCCGGGAGATACAGTCATCCTATCTTCCAGTCCAATACCCGGCAATGAAAAAAGCGTATCGCGCATTGTAGATAATCTATTTCTTTTAGGCGCAAAGGTCATCTACGGTTCCGGAAGCACATCAGGCATGCATGTGTCTGGACACGGTTTTCAGGAAGAATTGAAACTGATGCTCACATTGATGAAACCGAAATATTTCATTCCGATCCATGGCGAATATCGGATGCTGCAACAGCACAGGGCATTGGCAGAATCTGTAGGTGTGGAAAGGGAAAATATTTATATTATCAACAACGGTGACGTTGTCGACATTGAGCAGTCAGTAGCACGCCAAACAAGAACTGTCCAAGCAGGCCACATCTTTGTCGATGGGTTAGGTGTTGGAGAAGTCGGCAAGATGATTTTGCGAGACCGCAAATTGCTGTCAGAAGAAGGCATGCTACTCATCATCCTAACGATGAGCAAAACAGACGGCAAACTATTGACAAGTCCCGACACGATTTCCCGTGGATTTGTTTATGAACGCGGAGCGGAGGATCTTTATAAAGAATTGAATGATTTAATTGTCACCATCGTTCAAAACTTTGATCGGCCAAACCGTAATCGAAGAAGTGATCTCAAACATAATATACGGAAATCCACCGAAAAAATGCTATTCGCAAGAACAAAAAAACGACCGATGATTTTGCCGTTTATTATTGAGATATAATGATAACAACCCACGAGGGCTCGTGGGTTTTTGCTATTTAAATCTTGGGCTGAAGTATGCTGATTAATAATGATAGAATGGAAATAATTGCATTTGAAAAATCAAAAGGAGTTGAGAATAGTTGAGTATGATAAATAGCAGTTTTAATATTGGCGATGTCATTTTTACATTAATCTTCGCCTTGCTCATCGTCCTATTTTTTGTTTCTTTCGCTTTGTTTATAATGTCATGGTCAAAGAATCGAAAGAGGAATACCCAGCGCGACATCGATCTTGAAAAGAAGTTAGATAGGATCATAGAATTGTTGGAGAAAAAAGAGTAGTCGTTGGATTTCTTTCATAGCAAAGAGCAGCTAATTGAGTTTAATTAGCTGCTCAGCTTGTTGACAAACGCTCGCATACTGCGTTGCTCGTCTCGCTCGTCCCCTCATGAACCTTAAGTTCTATTCGGGTCTTCGCTCGACTTCGCGCCTTGTCTGGCAAG
>NZ_JBBCZC010000034.1:0-44173 GCF_037144575.1 Sporosarcina sp. USHLN248 | reverse complement strand
CGCGTGCTACTTTCAGTATTGAATGAGAAAAATACAAGAACAGGTGGCGAAAAACGATTCGTTTTTCGCCACCTGTTCTATTTTAGGGACTTATTGGACAGCCCCTTCTTTATTGCTTATATTTGATTGGGTTGGCATTTTTAGCGATATTGCTGCGCAAATGAATGCGATAACGACTATTCCTGCTCCAACTGTAGCAGTGCTGACGACTGATTCTGTTTTTCCTAATACGAATCCACCTACGCCTGATCCAATCGCAATGCCGATTTGGAGTGCTGAATTGTTAAAGCTTTGGTGAATATCCGATGTTACGGGATCTGTTTCAATAATATAGTCTTGTTGCGGCGGGGAAAGTGCCCAGCTCAATCCTCCCCAAATCATCATAACGATGACGAAGACAATTGTTGAGAAAGTTGAGTAAGGCAATATGAATAAGCTGATCGCAAATGCCCCTAAAATGAGTAAGATACTTTTTTTGGAACCAATACGGGCTGCAAGACCACCGCCGAATGCTCCCCCTGCAACTGCTGCGATACCGAATAAAAAGTAGAAAACGCTAATCCAGTAAGAACTTAGCTGTAGCGTCGTTTCTAAAAACGGTGTGAAGTAGGCATAGACAGTATAATGTCCAGCTAACATGAACATTGTTGCTAAATGGGCACCAGCAAGTTTTTTATTGCCAAGCGCTTTTATTTGAACAGACAACGATTGCGCTTCTCCTGTTGGAACAGCTTCCAAAAATATAGAAATCAATATGAACGAAACAATTGAAAGAACTGCAATCCCTAAGAAAACAGTGCGCCAACCAAACGCATTCGTCATGACGATGCCGATTGGTACGCCTAATACGAGGGAAGAGCTAATACCCATATAAATATAGCCTAATGCCTTTGCACGAAACCTTGGCTCAACAATTTTAGCGGTAATTGTCAAAGAAAGGACGATGAGCAAAGCAGCGCTCATTGCCGAAATGATACGAGCAAACATCATAAAGGCGTATGTAGGGCTCATAAACATTAAGACATTGCCGATGAAAAAGATGCCAAGCGTAATGAGATAAAGTTTTTTTCTCTCTATTTTCGCGGTAAGTGTCAACAAGACGGGCCCAGCAATCGCATAAACAAGTGCATAGATCGTAATGAGCTGCCCCGCCGTTCCAATTGAAACATTCATATCATCAGCGATAATCGGTAAAATTCCGCCTACAATCAACTCGACTAAACCAATAATGACCGTTGAGGCAGCAAGTATGAATACTCTAAAATCCATAAAAAGACCTCCTATAGAACAAATAAAAAAATCCTAACTACAAAATGAGCATTGTAGTCAGGATTTAACGGTTCCTGGTAGAGACCCTCAAACCATATTATTGAGGTTATACATCTTCATTATGAAATTTCCATTTTCCAATCTATCATGATTTTGAATAGTTAGCAAGTGTTATTAGGAAAATGTTATTGGGAGCTACTATTTACTTCTAAATTTGCAATAACACTCTATTTACTTTTCAAATAAAACATGAAAAGTTACTACACAACGGATAACAGACCCTAAGGATGGCGACAGCCCTTGTTTTCAATGAAAAAGGCGAAGAAATAAAATAACATTTCTTCGCCACTTATAGCTCTTCAATTAAACGTCAACTTCAATGCCGACCTTTTCTTTCACTGCTTTTTGATAAACTCCTTGGGCAACAGCGAGATCAAAATAGGAAGCTCCGACTGATTTAAAGAACGTAATTTCTTCATGATCGGTTCTTCCGGGAATTTCTTCTACGACCAAACTCATCAATTCACCATGTAGTTCATCGAATGTCCAGTCATTCTGGTTATTTGCGTAAATTAATTCACCTGCTTCTTCTTTAACTCCAAATTCATCATCTATAACAATTTTACTGCAGCGTTTAATAAATGTATGATCCATTTCCCGCATATGAGGCAAGTAAGAACCTACGCCATTGACATGCGTGCCAGGCCGAATATCATTTCCGTCAAAGACGGGTGTATTCGAGCGGGTACTACAACAAATAACGTCTGCCTTCTGAACAGCAGCTGCTACGTCTTTTTCAATTTCAATTGTAATTGTTTCATTGATACCAAAGGATTTTAAGCGTTCCTTAAACCGTTCTGCTTTAGAGGCAGTCGGATTTACTAATAGTATTTTTGTGATTCGCCGTACTTGCAATACGCCTAATACTTGCTCAAAAGCCATTGCACCCGTACCGATAATGGTCAGTACAGATGCATCCTTTCTTGCGAGAAAATTGGTAGCAATCCCACTTAAGGCTCCTGTTCGAAGTCGTGTCAAATAAGAAGCATTCATTAATGATAAATGAGTGCCGTCCTGCGCGTCAGATAATAGAATGACACCTTGTGTAGTCGGTTTGTTTACTAAAGGGTTTTCTGGAAAGATCGTAACAGTTTTAATCGTCGTTATTTCATTTGATAAATCAGAACTTGGCATATAGAGCACAGATGCACTATGCTGCGGAAATTCAATTACTGTACGGTGTGGATTGGCAATTTTGTTTTCTGCTTTCGCACGCAAAATATGTTCTATATCAAGGATTGCTTCATTCATTCCGTAAATAGCCTGGATTTCTTTTTCATTGATAATTAACATTGAAATCGCTCCTTTAACATTATAGATCGAGCGCTTCGTTTTTCCTGTCTTTTACTGCCCAAATGGCAATGAGTGAGATAACAGCAGTGAAAATAATATAAAGCGCAACTGGAATATATGAATCATTAAAATTTGCGAGCAATGCTGTTGCGACAAGCGGAGCTGTACCTCCAGCAACTGCTGCTCCAATTTGATAACCTAAAGAAATGCCTGTATAGCGAACTTCTGCCGAGAATATTTCGGAAAACATCGTTCCGAGAACTGCCGTGATAGGTGCCCATATAATCCCAAGCCCTATTATTGTGGCAATGATTAATAATGCGACGGACCCTTGTTTAATGAGCCAGAAATAAGGAAATGCATATAGAATCATTCCAATTGTTCCCCATACATAAAGAGGCTTCCTTCCAACTTTATCGGATAATCTCCCCATCAGTGGGATTAAAATCGTTGTAATAATGGTTGCAATCATGACGGCATTTAAAGTAGCAGTCCTTGTATAGCCAAGATAACTCGTGGCATAGGAAACGACAAATGTTCCAAAAATGTAGAATGGGGCTGTTTCAACAACTTTTGCACCGATGGCAATGAGCACTTCACGCCAATGGGTTTTAAAAGTCGTGACAATTGGGATCTTCGGAATTTCTCCGCGTTTCTGTACTTCTTTAAATGACGGTGTTTCGTCTATTCCTTTCCGAATCCATAGTCCAAATACGACGAGCAAAGCACTCATGATAAATGGTACACGCCAGCCCCAAGTCATGAATGAATCATCTGGCAGCAATGTCATAATTGACAAAGCTAATGTACCGAGCACCATCCCGATTGTAACGCCCATTTGTGGTACAGCGCCAAAAAGCCCTCTCTTTTCAGGTGGTGCATATTCTACGGCGAGCAGAAGAGCACCGCCCCATTCGCCCCCAATACCTAATCCTTGAATAAGACGCAGCGTAATCAACAGGATTGGCGCCCAAATACCAATTGCTTGATAGGTAGGCAATAATCCCATCCCAAAAGTGGCAATTCCCATTAAGCTTAGCGTTAATACAAGCGTCTTTTTCCTACCGATTCGATCACCTATATGGCTGAAAATGATGCCACCGAACGGACGTATAAAAAAGGCTAAGGCAAATGATGCGTATGATAGCAAAAGTCCTACTGTCGGATCTTCATTGACAAAAAAGATTTGGTTGAATACTAACGCGGCTACTGTTCCGTACAGGAAGTAGTCGAACCATTCGATCGAACTTCCGACTAAGCTGGCAACTAATACTCTATTTAACTGTTTCTTCTCCACAAACTCTTCCCCCTTTTGTATAATTGAAGTGACACTTCAATTAATGAGTAAAAAAATATGTAAGCGCTTTACATACTAAATTGAAGTAGTACTTAAATTGTATTAAGCTTATCATAGTTATATACTAATATTCTGTCAACATAAAATTTTTAGGAGAAATTAAAATGGCTGCGAATCATTTAGGAAATAAGATTAAAAGAATTAGAACAAAGCGAAGTATGACACTAAAAGAGCTTGCTGAGAAAACAGGTTTTTCAATTAGTTTTTTATCACAATTGGAAAGAGGAAAATCTTCAGCGACGTTGGAATCCTTGAAAAAAATCTCTATCGCCTTTGGGGTCAACCCGAGTTATTTTTTTGAGGAAAATGAATCAAGTGACGATCAAACAAATAGTTTTGACCAGCGGATGGAAGAACATAATATTTATTATAAGGATTTAGGCACCATGGTTCGTAGGCGCGATTTCGCACCGCTGTTAGTCATTTTAAAACCTGGGCAAACAGAAGGGAATCTTATTACGCATAGAGGACAGGAATTTATTTATGTTATTGAAGGAACATTGACTATACGTCTTGAGGATGAAATTTATACCCTCCTTCCGGACGAATCAATTATGCTTGATTCAACAAGACCGCATTATTGGTACAATTACACAGAAAAAGACGTGAAATTTCTTTGTGTATCCTCTGAAGTAAAAGGCGATTAATCAATCTACTGTTTTATTTATTGTTTCCCACTGCCTATATACACTATATAATTATAACAGCCGTTTTCAGCGGGAATTCTTTGAAAAGAAAAGGTGTAAAATAGATGAGTTTATTAACAGTATCGAATTTGAGTCATGGATTCGGGGATCGCGCGATTTTCGAAGATGTGTCATTTCGTTTATTGCAAGGGGAGCATATCGGGCTAATTGGTGCGAATGGGGAAGGGAAGTCCACATTCATGAACATCATTACCCGAAAATTGGAGCCTGACGCTGGAACGATTAGCTGGGCAAAGCGGGCTCGTGTCGGATATTTGGATCAGCATGTCGTGTTGAAGCAAGGCATGACGATTCGTGATGTATTGCGGACCGCATTCCAATATCTTTTTGATGTCGAAGCAGAAATGAATGAACTATTTGAGAGAATGGCTAATGCTGATCCTGATGAGTTGGAGCGTCTGCTTGAAGAGACGGGCCAAATGCAAGATGAATTGACGAACAATGATTTTTATATTATAGACGCCAAAGTGGATGAGGTCGCGAATGGTCTTGGATTGGATGAGTTCGGCATGGATCGTGACGTGCAAGATTTAAGCGGAGGACAGCGGACGAAAGTACTGCTTGGCAAGCTGCTCCTTGAGAAACCAGATATTTTATTATTGGATGAGCCGACGAACTATTTAGATGTTGAGCATATCGAGTGGCTTCGCAACTACTTGCAAAATTACGATCATGCATTCATCTTAATTTCGCATGATCTTCCTTTTTTGAATAGCGTCATCAACGTCATTTATCATATGGAAAACCAGCAAATCACCCGCTATCCAGGCGATTATGATGAATTTATGCGCGTGTATGAGATGAAGAAACAACAATTGGAAGCGGCATATAAGAAACAGCAAAAGGAAATCGCCAATTTAAAAGATTTTGTTGCACGCAACAAAGCGAATGCCGCGACGAGCCGAATGGCGATGTCCCGACAAAAGAAGTTGGATAAAATGGAAATGATTGAATTGGATGAGGAGAAGCCAAAGCCACAATTTGATTTTAAAATGGCACGTACCCCTGGAAGATTTCTATTTGAAACGAAAAATCTTGTTATCGGATACGACGAGCCGCTTTCGCAGCCATTGAATTTAACGATGGAGCGAGGACAGAAAATTGCGTTGTCCGGAGCGAACGGCATCGGGAAAACGACATTGCTAAAAAGCATATTAGGAGAAATCCCGGCACTATCGGGAACTGTCGAGCTTGGTGAACATCTTGAAATCGGCTATTTCGAACAGGAAACGAAGGAAGAAAATAATCGCACTTGCTTGGAAGAGGTTTGGGAAACCTTTCCTCATTATACACAATACGAAGTGCGAGCAGCGTTGGCGCGCTGCGGATTAACGACGAAGCATATTGAAAGTAAAGTAAAGGTGTTAAGCGGCGGAGAGCGTGCAAAAGTGCGTCTTTGCAAATTAATGAATGCCGAAACGAATTTACTCGTGCTGGACGAACCGACGAATCACTTGGACAAAGATGCGAAGGATGAATTAAAGCGAGCGCTCAAAGCGTATAAAGGCAGCGTGCTTTTAATATCCCATGAGCCTGAATTTTATAAAGACGTTGTTACAGATGTTTGGAATGGCGAGAAATGGACGACGAAAATGTTTTAATTCAAAAATCTGTTTGTAAGATGTTGAAAAACGCATAGTAGTGGAAATAGGGTATAGGACATTTTAGTTCTATGCCCTTATTTTTATTGTTTCCGTTGTGTTGCGAAGTATCTATGTTGTAATGCCCACGTTTTATATTATGTTGCAGTGGTTATACGTTACGTTGCACCTTTAGGATCGAGTCGCAGTTTCTTTAACCTAAAGCAGTCCTTTTATGTTGTTCAATTCAAAAAAAGCATGGATCATTCTAAATGAATGACCCATGCTTCTGCAAGGAATAATCCAATCGTTGGGTATTTATTGCTCCTTCAAAATTTGTTCAACGGTTGATTCCACTTCTGCGCGAGCCATTTTTTCTTGGCCGCTATTTAACGCGTTGAGTGTTTTCTTTGCGAGTGCAAGAGGTATTTTGCAGAACAGTAAAATGTTTTTAGTTTTAATGGATGTAATATAGGCATCGGCCTTCGCCAAGTTTTCTTCCGCATATTTGAACAAATCATCGCGTGTCCATCCGTCCGGCATGAAGTGGACACCACGGTCGGCGTCTTCGTCTTGGTTGCGAAGCATATTAACGGCTTGGAGTCCACGGCCATATCCAATCGCCAACTCACGGTCGGTTTTCGTGCCATCATAAGCTTCCCATATATCTGATAGCATGACTCCTACAAGTCCTGCCACATAATATGTATAGTCGTCCAAGTCTTCTTTCGTTTGTATATTGAACCCTTTTTCAACCCAGCTTGCCATGCCATCAGCCATGATGCTCGTCGATTCCTTCACTTTTTCGATCAAATTGGCAGGGCAGACAGATAGCCAGTCGCCTAATCGGATAGTCACTTCCGGAAGCAAGTGTTCATAAGGCTGGAGTAACTGGCGGTATGCGCTGTCATCGAATTTTGATTGCAACAGCTTGCTTGTAGAACGCAGCAAATGCTGTTTCACTTCGGGTTGCAAAGTTTCATGATCTTCAATTTCATCGATTGCACGCATGCATAAATAAGCTGAACCTACTGTCTTTCTAAGCGTATTGTTAAGCAATTTTATCGGAATATAAAAGGTCCTGCTCGTTAATTTGAGGACATGCATTGCATCTTTGTGCAATGTTGCTTCGTTTCCCAAGAAAGTCCCTCCTCATTTGATCGGATAAGTGGTTTTTACATTTATTCTTTTCATTATACACTACTTTCCCAAGTGATTTCCATTCCTTTTGTTGTTAGGCATCGCAAGCCGGATCTTCAAATTATAAATGGATAAACATTCGCGAGAGGACTTACTTGCGAATGTTTATTGAGTGAAACTTACTAAACATTTACACGGAAAAGATATTTGCTTAACAATCGCTTCGTACAATATGGGCTGTAAGGAGAAAAGAAGAGGAGGGTTCAGCCGGAAATGATATGACGAAAATCCTTTAGCCTGTTGACTATTTATAAATCGACTGGAGGGAACGAAATGAAAAACATTGGAAGAGTATTAGTGTTGATAGGAGTAGTATTCATGCTTGGTGCTTGTTCAAATAAGAAGGATGAAAGTTCGGAGCATAAAGTTTCAGCTGACAGCGGAAGAACGGAAATCACTTATTGGTATGCGTTTGGAGATAAGATCGGAGAAAACAATGAAAACTTAGTGAAGATGTTTAATGAATCTCAGGATGAAGTCTTTGTGAAAGCAGAATTTCAAGGTGGCTATGAAGATTTACATGCTAAGACACAAGCAGGGTTTGCCGCTAAAAATGCACCTGAAGTTACTTTGAATGAAATTGCTTCAATGGGTGTTTTTGCAAGATCGGGAATGACAGAAGACTTGACGCCGTTTATCGAACAAGATCCCGACATTCAGTTGGAAGACTTCAACCCTGGACTTATGGGCAATTCATACGTGGATGGCAAAATTCATGGGCTTCCCTATTTGCGCAGTACACCGATTCTTTATATGAATGTTGATATGTTAAAAGAAGCAGGGCTCGATCCAGCAGGCCCGAAAAATTGGAAGGAATTCGAAGACTATTTACGTGCACTGACAGTTGAAGGGAAAAGTGTAGGGATGAGCATGCCAGTTAGCATCTGGTTTTTTGAAGCTTTCATCGGTGCGAATGGAGGGGATATGCTAGCAGAAAATGATTCAGAAGTCACTTTCAATAGTGAGGCTGGAGTGGAGGCTCTTGAGTATTGGAAACGTTTAGCACAGGAAGGCATTTTGAAGATTCCTGCAGGAGATGAAGCATCTGCCCAAGCGGCACAAGATTTTGCGAATGGGCGCTCAGCAATGATTTTTGCTTCAACTGCAAACTTAACAAACAATATTGCGATTGCAGAGGAAAATGGTTTTGAGCTAAATACTGCTTTCATGCCTGCAAATAAAATGAATGGCGTTCCGACAGGGGGAGCAAACCTTGTTATGACTGCTGGATTGACTCCCGAAAAGCAAGAAGCAGCATGGAAATTTATTAAATGGATGACTGCAAAGGAACAGACAATTTATGCAAGTACATATACAGGATATTTGCCGAGCCGATTGTCTGCCGTTGATTCTGAAGATATGCAGAGTTTGTATAAAGAGACGCCCCAATATAAAGTTGCTGTCGATCAGTTGCAATACGGCAAAGCACGTCCAATGGCTGAAGCTTATCCAGAGATTTCAACTATTCTATCAGATGAGATTACGAGATGTCTTTTAGAAGATGACTTCTCTCCGAAAGAGGCTTTAGATCAAGCAGCTTCTTTAGCAAATGCGCTTTTAAAATAATTTGAAACGGGGGAGAGGTGATTCTTCACTTCTCTTCCGTTCAAAAGGAGATGTTCATAATGAAGTGGATGGATGAGATAAAAGTTGTTATTTTCGATTTGGACGGTACGTTGTATCAGGACGATACGTTTTTAGGGCGGTACATTGCGCATATGTTAAAGGATAACTTCAATGAGGAAGAAATTGCAGCCGCTGTTCATGAAGCGTATGACATTTTGGAAGGGAATCACCCTGTCCATTTTGGCTGCTATTTCGATCGGATTCAACATGATGTTTTTCTACATGAGAATTTTATACCAACGTCTTGTTATTCATGGGAAGGAATGAAACGCGAGCGGCATGTAGAGGATGATTCTTCTTTGCTATTTATTGGGGATGTTTGGGGCATTGCACATTTGTACGCGGCAAAGTTTAGCATCTCACAAGAAAAACGGATAGAGGCGTTTGAAAAGGTGCGGTACGAAATGATTGAGAAGCCATATGCCTTCCAACGTCATGACCGTTTGTTTGAAAGTATCAAATCGCTACATGCCGAGAAGAAAATTTTTATGACGAATACTGCGGGAGAGACAGGTCCTGCATTTGTATCTTATTTAAATATCGGATCACTTTTTAATGAGTATATATTTGATGCCAAGAAACCGGTAGGAATGGATCGCATTGTAAAACGATTCGTAAAGAAAGGGTATCAACCAAGTGAAATCTTGTCTATCGGCGACAACCCATTCAATGATCTATTGCCTGTTAAACGGTTGGGCGGTCGTACATGCCTCATTTCTCCATATAAGCATTATGGACAATACGAATGGGATGTTGCAGTGCAAACAGTTGAAGAATTATCCGATGTTTTGATGCACATGTCGGCCGTGAAACTGTAACGAAGGAGAGGATTAGAATGGCGGAAATCAGATTAACGAACGTTGTAAAAAAGTTCAATGAAGACGAAGTTGTGAAAAACGTAAATCTGACGATAGCTGATGGCTCATTTACAGTGATCGTTGGTCCTTCAGGATGCGGAAAGTCAACCACGCTCCGAATGATAGCGGGGCTCGAAACTCCGACGAGCGGTGATATTTGGATCGGGAATGATTGTGTAACGAATGTAGCGCCAGGAAAGCGGAATATAGCGATGGTGTTTCAAAACTATGCTCTGTATCCTACGATGACTGTGCGAAAAAATATTGAATTCGGTTTAGTTAATAAGAAAGTTCCAAAAGCAGAGCGGGAAATGTTAATACAAGAAATTAGCGATATTGTCGGGTTGTCGGAGCATTTAGATAAAAAGCCTCAGCAACTTTCTGGTGGGCAGCGGCAACGGGTAGCATTAGCACGTGCGATGGTGAAAAAACCGAAAGTTTTCATTTTGGATGAGCCTTTATCCAACTTGGATGCGAAGTTGAGAGGGCAAATGAGACGTGAATTGATCCAGTTGCATAAGCGGTTAGGTACGACATTCATCTATGTTACTCATGATCAGGTGGAAGCAATGTCGATGGGTGATCAAATTATTTTGCTAAATAAAGGCGTTATCCAACAGGTGGATTCTCCGATGAATATGTATCATGATCCAAACAATATTTTTACTGCAGAGTTTATCGGCACGCCTGCTATGAATATTTTGAAGAGGGAACACCTTGAATTTTTACTGCCTAATTTATTTGAAGATGTTGCTTATATCGGGTTCAAACCAGAACATGCAAAGATTATGTCAGAATTAGAGGAAATGCCTGATCATCTCATTATGAAGAGCGAAATTGTGACAACGGAAACGTTGGGTGCAGAAACGATTTACACAGTTACAAATCAGGCTGGAACGATGAATATTAAAAGTTTTTCCGAACCGATCACAAACAAAAAGCATGTGTATATTGCGTTGCATTATGACAAGCTTTATTTTTTTAATGCACAAGAAGAGCGGATCCGTACTATTACGTTGGATGAAAAAACGATTGACTCGAAGCCGGCGATTATCGGAGGGGTGTAGGATGAATTATACAAAGGTTAGGCCGTATTTAATGATCCTGCCGGCAATTATTATATTTGCATTATTTTTCCTTTATCCAATCGGCTATATGATTTTTTTAAGTTTCCATGATTGGAATTTTGTGAGCCCAGAAAAGGATTTCGTTGGGATAGACAATTTTAAAGTATTACTATCTGATGCGAAGTTCATGCAAGTGTTACGAAATACTTTCGTCTATTCAATTTTAACTGTGTCATTGACGATTAGCATATCCCTTTTGCTGGCGCTTTGGTTGAATCGGCAGGGAACAATTTACGGGTTTGTCCAAGGGGCAATTTTCAGTCCGCATATTATTTCCCTTGTATCCATCTCAATGCTATGGATGTGGCTTATGGATACGGATTACGGATTATTGAATTGGTTTCTTAATTTGTTTGGCATATCAAATATTCCATGGCTAACCGATCCGAAAACGTCATTGCTTTCTCTTATTATTGTAGCTGTTTGGAAAGGGATCGGTTACTATACACTTATTTTTATTGCAGGGCTGCAAAGTATCCCGAAGGATATTTATGAGGCGGCAGCTTTAGACGATACTGGCAAATGCCGGACGTTTTTTAAACTGACATTGCCGATGTTATCACCAACTTTGTTCTTCTTGACAATTATTGGGTTAATCGGATCCTTTCAAGTGTTCGAAACGATTTCAATTATGACAGGCGGCGGGCCGATTAATTCGACCAATACAATTGTGTACTACATTTACGAAAATGGCTTCCGTTTCTTTAAAATCGGCCATGCATCTACAGCCGGCGTTATTTTGCTACTACTTGTCGGCGTATTTACGATTTTGTACTTTAAGCTGCTATCGAGAAAAGTACATTATCAATGAGGGGGACGAATCTATGAAAAAGAATCCGATTTGGATGGTCTTGAATGCAGTTGGCCTGCTTTTGCTCATTTGCATATTTGCGCTGCCTTTCGTCTGGATGATTTCAACTTCATTTAAAACATTAGGTGAAACGATGACATTCCCGCCAAAATGGATACCGAATCAATTGCTTTGGGAAAATTTCGCAAAAGCATGGAATTCGGGACCGTTTTTAAAATACTTCATAAACAGTACGATCGTTTCAATAGGCATTTTACTGCTCCAATTTGCGACGATCATTCCTGCAGCGTATGCATTTGCCCGTTTCAAATTTAAAGGAAATCAATTTTTCTTTGGCATCACGATGATTACATTGATGATTCCGACACAGCTTATTTTCTTGCCGGTTTATTTGCAAATGAGTTCCTGGGGATTGCTTGATACGCTTTGGGCACTTATTTTGCCATTCGCTTCTAGTGCTTTTGGAATTTTTCTCTTGCGGCAATCGTTTAAGCAAGTGCCGGAGGAGTTGCTTGAAGCAGCCCGTTTAGATCAAGCGAGTGAATGGAAAATTATGCTGCGTATTATGGTGCCGATGGCGAAACCGGTATTAATTACATTTGGGATGTTCAGCTTCATCGGGCATTGGAATGACTATTTTTGGCCGTTAGTTATGACAACTTCTGATGCTGCACGTACATTGCCGCTCGGTATTACAAAATTGCGTGAAGTCGATGGAGGAGTCGCTTGGAATATATTAATGGCAGGAAATCTTATTCTTGTAGTGCCGATTTTATTCGTGTTTTTCTTCGCGCAACGACAAATTATACGGGCTTTTGTCTATACCGGCGTGAAATGACCGTTTGATTGTGAGTTTGAAAAAATGATGTCAAGAGAGGTTGATGTTTGAATGGAACAGCTGATGATTTCGTTCGTCGTCCCTTCCTATAATGAAGCGGGGAATGTTGAAAAGGTAATGGATGCTATTGCGAAAGAAATGCAACATCAGCAAGCGGGTTTTGAAGTGTTATTTATTGATGACGGCAGTTCGGATGGAACGATGGATGAAATTCGGCATGTGCTGCATTCGTATTCGGAAGCCGGGTATGTTTCATTCACGAGAAATTTTGGCAAGGAGGCAGCGATTTTAGCCGGACTGCAACATGCGAAAGGACAGGCAGTGATCGTTATGGATGCCGATCTACAGCATCCGCCTTCTTTAATTCCTGAACTATTGAAAGGCTTTGAGGAAGGATATGATCAAGTCGTCGCCAAACGAAACCGAAATGGTGAATCAAAAATGAGAACCTTTTTATCTAAGAGCTATTACAAGTTCGTTAATAATGCGATTGATGTGCGGTTAAGTGATGGAGAAGGAGATTTTCGACTGCTTAGCAGGAAGGCAGTTGACTCGCTGTTGCTATTAAGCGAGAGCAATCGTTTCTCAAAAGGGCTTTATGCGTGGATCGGTTTAGAGCAGAAGACAATCTCCTATGAAAATATTGTAAGGCAGCATGGGGAAACGAAATGGTCATTTGGAAAGCTGCTTAATTATGCGGTTGATGGGATTGTATCTTTTAATACGAAACCATTGCGACTATGCTTCTATATTGGTCTTTTCACATTAAGCTCCGCTCTTATTTATATTGTAGCTACTTTCGTTAGTATTTTTCTGAATGGAATCGATGTGCCTGGATATTTCACTACAATTTCTTCTGTTCTTTTTTTAGGGGGAATCCAGTTGGTCTCGTTAGGGATCATTGGTGAATATGTAGGCAGAATTTATAATGAGACGAAAAAAAGACCGCATTATTTAATTGGCCAAGCTAGCGTGGAAATGAAAGGAAAACAGGATCAGCATGCGACGATTCATCGATCATGAGTTTTACAAGTTTATGATGGTCGGCATTGTAAACACAGGTCTTTATTACGGATTGTATTTGGCAGGACTCCATATAGCTATATTTCCATATATTATTGCGCATAGTTTGGCGGTTGTCATTAGTATGGGAGCGTCGTTCTTTTTGAATTGCTATGTAACGTATCAAGTGAAACCGACATGGAAAAAGCTTGTACGTTTTCCGCTAACGCAGTTCGTGAACATTTTCGTAACGTTTATTTTATTGTTCATGTTAGTTGAATGGTTTGGCATGAATGATAGCATAGCACCGATTGCGGCACTTTTTGTAACGGTGCCAATTACGTTTGTTGTGACGGGGAAGGTGTTGAAGACATCATGACCATTTTCGAAAGACATCGCAAATTATTTGTCGGAGTCGCTTGCCTGCTTGTAGCTATCCTGAGTCACCACTTTTTCATATCCGAGTTTTTCAAAGGACGGTATATGACAGGGTTAAATGATGGGCTTTCGCAAATGATTCCGTTCAAGTATTTCTTATACAACTTATTTACGGAAGGGGAATTTTTTTATTCGGAAAGCTTTGGCTTAGGTGGGGGTGTCTTTTCACAATTAGGTTACTATTTTTCAACATCACTCATCTTTTATGCTACGGTTCTTCTAACATTTTTACTGGAGCAGATCGGCGTCCTTTCTACTCCTGATTTGTTTTATTGGGCAAATATCATATTAATGATTAGTATTTTACGGATGACATGCATCCTCTTATTAACTACATATTATTTTAGAAAAATACGATTCAACTTACTCTCGGCGTTTGTTGCTGCAACAGTATATGGAACGAGCATTATGTATTTCCGTCACGTCACGTATTGGGAATTCTTTGCAGATGCGATGCTGTTTCTTCCGCTCCTTCTCATTGGAGTGGAAGCTATTATAAAAGATGGAAAAGTTAGTTGGTTCATCTTTGCTGTCGCAATTAATATGATTGACAATTTCTATTTTGCGTACGTGAATTTTTTAATTGCATTCATCTACATTCTTTTTCGCTGGCTTTTTCCGCTGTTTCTCGAAGAAGTGGAGAAAAGGAGGCAAATCAAGCTGTTCCTCCTTGGAGGTATAACAGGGGCTTTGCTAAGTACACCATTTTTCATCCCTGCTGCGTACGGTTACTTGAACAATTATAGGCCACCTTATGAAGATTCGATTCCGTTATTTGGGGCTGTCGATAATTTGTTATTGCACGGTCGTCTCGTTATTTTGCCTGCGTTCGTGCTCTTTAGCTTATTAATTAAACCATTCTATAAAAAACGTTCGTTTCGATTTTTTGCCGCTTTAACAATCACATTATGCATATTGCATTACAGTCCATTTATTGGGAGTCTTTTTAACGGTCTATCTGCACCGCAATATCGATGGGAACATTTCCTTTCGCTTGTTGCTGGAGGAGTGGCTGGAGTCGCACTGCAACATGTGAAAATGGTCCGATTACGGGATATTTATGTTGCTGCTTTCGCTGGTAGTATGCTTTATCTTCTCTTTTTCATTGGGGATCCGAAGCTGAAAATAAAAATATACGAATCTTATTTAATGATTTGTGCTGCTATTACGCTGCTTCTCTTTTTCTTATTTGTTCAATATAAAAAAAGATGGACTGCCTGGTTGATAATTGGATTCCTTTTGTATACATCTATTTTGACTGCAAATAAATTTCAAGAAGAGAAATTAACATATCGAGATAATGGAAAGGGCAAAGGACCTGATTATGGTATTACACGGACCTATATGGAAAGTGAAGAGTACTATGGAATCGATCAGCGAAAATTGATAAAAAGAGTACAAGATATGGCAGATCATCCTCTTGATCGGATTGATTGGATGGTAGAGACGCGCAATAATACGCCAATTGTTCAGGATTTTAATGGGATTAGTGTTTATTCGAGCATTTTGAATCATCATCTTTTGTCATTCTATTTGCATGATCTTTCGATTGATATGAGAAGGGAAAGTGTAAGCAGATATGCGTCTCTTGGCGATCGTGCAAATTTGTATGCTGTATTGAATGGTGCTTACGTTATACGGCAAGATGGGGGAGATCCTGTTCCGTTCGGATTTTCCGAAGTTGCAAGGGAAGGGGAATATGTAGCTTACCGGAATGACTATAAGCTGCCTTTTGTTAGGACGACTTCGATCTTATATTCTGAAAAGGATTTGGAAGAAATGCCTGTGTTGGCAAAAGAACATGCAATGTTAGAAGGCGTAATCCTTCCTAAGATTGAAGGGGGTTCTTCCCGTCTTCCGGAAGTAGAGGACGTAATGGAGCAAGTCGCGGTTGAGCCGGTTGGAGGAACATACTCAGATGGCGTGTTGGAAGTGAAGGATAACACAGGTGGTGTAGATATCGTCTTGCACGACAAATCGATCGTGAAAGAAGATGCTTTTTTAACGTTTTTTATTAAACGTAAAAGCAATGACAAGGATTTTATATTATCGCTAAACGATTTTAAAACAGAACGGAAGAAAAACGATTCGATTTACCGTACAAATGTAAATGAAGTGACGATCCGGGTGCAAGCAGACGAACGAATACGACTCCGTTTACCTAAAGGGAATTATATCTTGAAAGATTTAAAGTTATATATGGAAGATTACTCATTGCTGAAAAATAGAAAAGAAGAAAGCAGAGGAATGCCTGCTGCAACTGTAAAATGGAAGGGACGTAGAGCGACGATTATAGTCGATAATGTGCATGGCGATTCACATATGATTCTTCCACTTCCTTACGAGCGTGGCTGGACAGCAAAAGTGAATGGGGTAAAGCAGGAGATTCTACGTGCTAATTATGCTTTCACAGGATTGCAAATCGAAAAAGGGAAAAATACCGTTGAGCTAACCTATTTACCACCATTCTTCAAGGTTTCTTGGATAATAGCAAGCTTTACGGCAATTTGCTTATTCGTGATTTGGTTAAGGCAGAGAACATATAGGAAAATCGGATCGCATTTGTAGATTTATATTGTCTTTTTATAAAAATAGACAGATGAAAGAAGTTGAATTGTTTCTTTCATCTGTCTTTCGTATTATTATGAAATAAATCAAAAGAATCGTTTCATACGGTTGTGCTTGCATGAACGAGAGAGACTTCGCAGTTGCGATGTTCGTGTTCACCACGTGCGTCCGCTCTATGAGTGAAATGATTGATATTATCATAAATTCGCTGGGCATTTTGCCGAAGTGTTTCATCGTCCACATCAATCGCAGTTACAGTAATTGATTCATCCGCAATGTTAATTAGCCGGAAAGCAGGTTGATCTAAGCAAGCAGCTGTTTGCACAAATGTCCAGTTTCCTTCTTTGACGATGGAATCACAATGCATGTGGCCATTGAAGTACATGCCAATTCCTTTCTTTTGATGAAGCAAAGAACGCATATTTATCGAAGGATGAATGGAGCCATTTTCCCTCTCAGACCCTGCTGTTGTATTGTGAACAGGATGGTGTGCGAAAATTAATAACGGTTTTTCTTCAGAATTTTGAATTACATGCTCTAACCAATCGAGTTGCTCGTCATCCATCCAACCGCCCCAGCATTCATGGTCAAGTTCACGGGCAGTATCTAAAAAGGCGAAGATCGCTTGCTCGGTTTCGAATGAGGAGTATCGTTTTTGACCTGTTATGGTAAGCAATTCATTTTTCGTCATCGAATAATTATCGTGGTTTCCTAAGACGTGAATGAACTCTCGTCGTTCGCCAATTAGTGAGTAAATGTTCTCTAATTCATGGCGCATGCCGTAGTTCGTCAAATCTCCTAATGATACGTGAAGCTCGGCGTCAACTTTCAAAAATTGATCGATAAATTTTTCATAGAATGCCGAGCGTGCCTCCAATAGACCTGAAATTCTCTCGTCAATAGCTGGATAGTGTAGATCGCTGAACAATGCAATTTTCATAGTTTGTGTCTTCTCCTTTCAAGATGTATTCATTTACAATCGTAAGAAATTATTATGAAGGCCATATAGGATTTGTGTTAATGGCTTGTAAAATCAATTGAATTAATATAAAAATACAAGGAGTTGAGTATTGTATGACAAAAGTATATTGGACAAAACTTAAAATAAATGAGTGGGAAATTCATATGGCCGCGACTGATAAAGGGCTTTGCTATGCGGGGACTCCTTTGGAGACATTTGACGATCTCAATCGCTACATTACGAAATGGTTGCCAACATTTGAATTGATTGAGAGTGAAAAGGAGATGGGTCCGTATATTGAGGACATGCTATCTTTTTTCAATGGTTCAAGCAAACAGTTTACGCTACCGATTGATCCGTATGGAACTGATTTTCAAAAAAGTGTATGGCAAGCATTGACGGAAATTCCTTACGGACAAACCGTTTCTTATTCGGACATCGCAAATCAAATCGACAAGCCTTCAGCTGTCCGGGCAGTAGGTAGTGCGATTGGTGCAAATCCTATCTTAATTGTCGTTCCATGCCATCGTGTAATTGCTAAAAACGGTAAGCTTACAGGCTTTCGAGGTGGTTTGGAAATGAAAAGACAGTTATTAGAGCTGGAAAGTAGATAGGTGATAGTTCATGGTAGTTTCTTTTAGGAAACTATGTCACTATGAAGTGCGTACTTCCAAATTTGCTTGCAAATGAGCATAATATATGTATAACAATCAATAGTTGAGTTACACTATTGAAGTAAGAATCAAATCAAAGGAGCTATACATCATGAAAATTACAGTGAAAGCTATTATAGGGAGCACAAGCCCTACTTCAAATAATCTTAAATTAGTCGAATACCTTCGCAAAAAGTATGCTGATCGTTTAGAGATCACACCTGTATTCATTAACGATGTTGACATGTTTTCGGTAGAAAAGGAGAGCGACCCTTCAGAAAACGTTAAAGAATTTATGGAAAATGTTAGAGAGTCGGATGCAGTGCTATTTGCAGTGCCGGAATATAACTTCTCAATTCCAGGGGCTCTGAAGAATGCGCTTGACTGGCTATCTCGCAGCAATTTTGCAATCAAGGACAAACCTGCTTTCATCATCGGTTCTTCGATGGGTGTCTTAGGAAGTGTTCGTGCACAAATTCATTTAAGAGAAATTTTATCAAATCCAATGCTTTCACCTGCATTGCTGCCAAATAATGAAGTTTACATCGGTTCCGTTCACGAAAAATTGAACGATAAAGGTGAATTGATTGACCAAGGAACAATCGATTTCCTCGACATGGTTGTCAATAACTTTATTGAATTCTATGAAAAAAATCGCGTTGCCGCACAAGTATGATTTTTTAAAAGAAGAGTTTGCCTAAATAGGCAAGCTCTCAGCTTGTTGACAAACGCTCGCATACTGCGTTGCTCGTCTCGCTCGTCCCCTCATGAACCTAAGTTCTATTCGAGTCTTCGCTCGACTTCGCGCCTTGTCTGGCAAGCGTTTTCAAGCCAAGCTGGGCAAACACTTATCCCATAACTAAAAACCTTTAAAAGACTGTAGACAAAGTAAAAAGATACTTTGTCTACAGTCTGAGAGTTTGCCTAAATAGGCAAGCTCTTTTTATTTTCTTGGAAGGAAAATAAAAACTTTATAAAAAGTATTGACAATTGCAAATTGGAAATGGTATCCTCAGGTAGTTAAATCATCAATTAGGAAATGGAGGTACGGAAAATGACTAATTTATTTACATCTCAATTTAACCAAATACAAATTCCGTGCCTGCCGAAGGTTTATTCTGCAAAAAATTAACCTTGGATGGCATGATTGCCGTTCTTTTTTTATGAGTACACGCTTATGTTAAAAGGCGTGTGCTTTTTTGCGTCTTCATTTTCCGAATTTTGGTGTTTCCACGCTTCGGCGTGTAACATAAATAAATTGAAAAGGAGTGTTGAGTATGTTTGCAATTCAAGCGCGAAAGTTCACAAAGGAATGGTCTATAGGAAGCGGGTAGCAAGGTTTCCATAGGCCGAGCAGTAGAAAAATAAAAAAGGAGGAAGAATAAAATGATTGGAAAACAAATTGTATTGTGGAAAAACGAAACGAAAAACAAATATAAAAAATTGGTGGAGTGGGAATCTCCGAGTTGTATTGAACATGATAGGCATTTGCGGAAATTAAGTTTTCTTTCATAATCAAGTTCTCAGGTTCCTCTCCAAGAGGAGAATAAAAAAATGTATTTTACTGATAGGGAAGTCGTCCAACGACATATGCAAGATATACAACAAGAAGTGAATGAGTACCGGATGGAGCGCAAAGCTAAAAACAATAGCAAAAGAACGAAGTCATCGTTCCGGGCTCTATTATCTTATTGGTTTTTGTAAGAAATAAAAAAGGCCGATATGAGGCCGTATTAGCTTGACGACAAGCGCTCACATACTTCGATGGGTTCGCAGGAAGCGGGTTAAGCAAAGCGAAGGCAGTTGAACATTGAAGAGGGCATTATAGGCTCTTCTGTGTGTGAAGCGTTATAAGTAAGTTGAGCAATTTGATCACGACTGTAGACAAAGTCAATAATGTATTGCTTTGTCTACAGTTTACGATAACTAATCATTATCCATGTTTAATTACCGTCGTTCGCTTTTCGGATCGAAAGCATCACGCAGGCCGTCACCGATAAAGTTAATGCTTAATACAGTTAGTAAAATGGCGAGTCCTGGAGGAATCCATGCCTCAGGGTGATAACGAAGTATTCGGAGCCCTTGCGCTTCAGAAATCATATTTCCCCATGTTGGTGTTGGCTGAGGGATGCCCATGCCGATGAAACTTAAGCCCGATTCAACGATAATCATCGTTGCCATCATTAACGTAGCGTTGACAATAATCGGTCCTATCGCGTTTGGCAGGAAATGACGCAAAATGATTCTGAAGTCACTCGCACCGATTGCTCTGGCACCTAAGACGAATTCTTGCTCTTTCAGTGAAAGGAAAGTGCCGCGAATGATTCGGGTCAAGCTCGGCCAGCTGACAATCGCTATGATGACAACGAACAAGCCAATCGTAACCTTTTTCATGATCGCAATAATTGTCAAGGCCAAAACGAGGAACGGCAATGCTAAGACAAGATCACTTAACCGCATTATGATGCTGTCGATCTTGCCGCCATAATAGCCACTGATCACGCCTAAAATTAGACCGATGAGTAGAGTGGATAACATCGTGCTAAAACCGATAACGAGTGAAATTCTGCCGCCGTACAGCAGACGAGCAAAATTATCTCTCCCAGAGCTGTCTGTACCTAAAATATGTTCGCTATTTGGACTTTGTTCGACTTTCATCAAATTATGCTCCAACGGATCGTGGTCGGTCAGCAACGGCGCAAAAATAGCAGCACAAATCATAATCGTCAAAACTACCATACCTGCAATTGCAAGTTTATTTTTCAAAAATCGCTGAAGAGATAATTGAAAGGGGCTTCTATGTTTGCGTACCATTTGTGTTGTGCTTTCTTGAGGTTGCAACTCATCTTCATTAATTGAATGCATATCAAATCACCGCCCTAATCATAACGAATCCTCGGATCAACAATGCTGTAAAAGATATCGGCTAATAAATTCCCCACTAAGACAGCTACCCCTAATAGAAGAACGATTGCCATAACGACAGGATAGTCACGGTTCACGACTGATCCAATGAATAAAGTGCCAATGCCGGGGAAATTGAAAACTTGCTCCGTAATTACTGCTCCGCCAAGCAACGGCCCTAATTCCATCCCTAATAAAGTAATGATTGGAATTAACGCATTGCGCAAAGTATGCTTATATAGTACATTGCGATCTGACATCCCTTTTGCTTTTGCCGTCCGAATATAATCGCTCCCCAATACATCCATCACTTCTGAGCGCATATAACGCATATACCCAGCTGTACTTGCAAGACCTAATGTCAGCCCGGGCAATATCATATGATGAAGCCGATCTTTAATTTCTGCAATGCCGGTTAATTTATTATTAGAAATTGTACCTTGAGCAGGAAACCAACCTAATTTAATGGCGAATAAATAGATAACAACTAAACCGAAAAAGAAATTAGGAACAGCGAGCCCGAAAAATCCAAATGTTGTTGTTCCATAATCCATTAAAGAATAAGGATGCCTTGCAGAATAGATCCCGATCGGTATTGCAACGATCAATGTAATGCCGAGAGCAAAGATTCCTAAATAGACAGTGTTCATAAAACGTTCTTTAATAAGGCTTTCTACTGATCTTCCTTTGTACGTAATCGATTCTCCGAAATTGCCGCGAATGACTTTTTTTGCCCAATTTATGTATTGGACAGGGATTGGTTTGTCCAAACCTAATTCAGCCCGCTGTTTCTCGTAAACTTCCATGCCGACATCAGGATCAAGAATCTTGCCTGAAAATGGATCGCCTGGAGCAGCTTTTGCGAGGCCGAAGACGATAATCGATAGCGCGAACAGCATCGGGATAAATAAGAGAATTCTTCTAATGATAAATTGAACCATCCATCTTCCTCCCTTAAAGGGGGAGAGTATGCATTTGCATACTCTCGCGTATCCTCCCTCAATTATTCTGCGTCTTCAACCCACCACTCATGGGAATCCTGATACATCGTGTGTGGAAGAATTTTAATGCCTTGAATGCGGTCATTGTATGCCCATAGGCTGTTTTGTGCATATAGAAGCAATGCAGGCAAGTCTTCAGAGAAGAGTTTCTGCCACTCAGCATAAACTTCCTCACGATATTTTTGATCAAATGCTTCTGGCGCTTTTACCGCTTTTTGAAGCAGTTCTTCCGACTTTGGATTGTTCCATCGAGAGAAGTTGTAACCCGCTCTTGTTGCCCATAATCCGGATGGGTCTGGATCTGTACTGCTCAGATTCCAGCCGATCAAATATAGATCCCAATCTGTATTGTCATCTGTTAGTTCAGGAACGTAAACAGACATTTCAGATGGCTGGCGCAAGTTCACTTTAATGCCGACCTTTTCTAAATCGGCTTGGATGATCGGAGCTGAGCGCTCGCGCAATTCATTTCCAAGAGGGTAATCCATGTTCAAGACCCACTCGTTGCCATCTGGATCTTCTCGGAAACCGTCTCCATTCACGTCAACATAACCCGCTTCATCTAACATCGCTTCAGCTTTTGCTGGATCATAATCATATTTTGTAACTGCATTTTCATCGTATGCCCACATTTGTTGGGCAATCGGCGAGTTAATCGGTTGCCCTCTGCCGTGCAATAATCCTTCGCCATGCCCTTCACCGACTAACCCGACACGGTTGACAGCGTAAGCGATCGCTTGACGCACTTTCGGATCAGACAGTTTTTTGTTCGGAACCCAGTTATCAGGTGTCAACGCGCCTGATTCAACGTCTGCTGTTGTTCGATGGTTATGTTTAAAGCCTAAAAGTTGATAGCCGAAATCAGCTTGCTCTACAATGACAACATTGCCAAAGTCATTGACGATATCATAATCTGCAGGTGCAATGCCGCCAGGACTTGCCACAAAATCAATTTCTCCTTTTTCAAGTAACCCGATCATGACCGATTGTGCAACGACTTTCCAAACGATTTCATCTAATAGCGGTGCACCTTTCCAATAATCGTCATTGCGGGATAAAACATATTGCTCACGTTCGATCATATCCGTAAATTTGAATGGCCCTGTACCGATTAATTTATTTGGCTGCAATGATTCAGGAGCTTCCGGAATGTCTTTTACCGGAATATCTTTAAAAATATGCTCCGGGATGATCGGGAAGCTTGCATAATAAAGAGGAGAGACGTTCGGCTCTGCAAACTTAAACGTTACTTTATAGTCTCCGTCTGCGACAACACCAACAAATTCATCTGTTTCGCCTGATTGATATTCGTCGTAGCCTAATAACGGCTGCACATAGTTTGCTCTTACACCGCCAGCAGACTCATAATCCGGATCAGACATCGCTTTGTACGTATAGACGACATCATCAGCTGTAAATTCCTCGCCGTCATGCCATTTAACTCCTTCTTGCAAGAAAAATGTGATCTCTGTCTGATCATCATTTGTCTCCCACTTTTCAGCTAAGCTTGGTATGAATTCCAATGATTCGTTTTGACTTACCAATCCTTCAAATACAAAATCGATAATGTTTGCTTCATAGGAATCTTCATAGAAAATCGGGTTGAACATACCAGCCGGCGCAGAGTACATCGCACCGACAATTGTACCTCCCTTTTTCGGACCTTCTTCTGCAGCTTTTTCGTCTTCTTCTGTTTCTGCCACTTCTGACGGTTTTTCCGTTTCGGTAGCAGTATCACCCGTTGCATCATCCTTAGAATTACATGCAGCCAACACCATGCCAAACATCAACAATAGAACGATAAGAGTAAATCTGTGCATATATAGCTTTGTCAACATCATGTCCCCCTTTACTTTTTTTCGACACATCAATGAAGAGTGGATATGGATCGATGCATCACCTCCTAAATTCGCAGTAATGACTGTGACACCGGAGTAAAACAACTATGCATTTGATAGATTATATCGTTCCTTCGCTATATAAATGACAAGCGACAAAATGATCTGTTTGAATCTCTTGCAACTCTGGACGGTCAATGGCACATCTATCAAAAGCTTTCGGACAACGCGTTCTAAACGCACAGCCTGAAGGTGGATTAGCAGGGCTTGGCAAGTCGCCCGGCAGTTTAATTTTCTCCTTTTTGGTTTGTGGGGTTTCATTTAGATCAATCATTGGAATTGCAGAGAGTAATGCCTTTGTATATGGATGCATTGGGTTTTCATACAACTCTTTTTTCGGGGCAATTTCTGCAATCCTCCCTAAATACATAACTGCCACACGATCACTAATATGTTTGACGACGCTTAAGTCGTGGGCGATGAATAAATACGTTAAACCCAATTCATCCTGCAAGTCTTTCATTAAATTCAAAACTTGCGCTTGAATGGAAACGTCCAATGCAGACACTGGCTCATCGCAAATGACAAATTTCGGTTCCAATATGAGTGCCCGTGCGATGCTAATTCGCTGCCTTTGTCCTCCAGAAAATTCATGAGGGTATTTTTGCAAATCATCGACACGTAAACCGACTTTCTCAATCATCGCTTTTACACGTTCTTTTCTTTCTTTTTTAGAAATCGATCCTTGAACAATTAAAGGTTCCTCCACTAATTGTTCCACGCTCATTTTTGCATTCAATGATGCAAAAGGGTCTTGGAAGACGATTTGCATGTTTTGGCGGATTGGCCGTATTTGACGCTGACGTAATTTCGTAATGTCTTCGTTATTAAAAAGGATTTGCCCTTCTGTCGGGTCTAATAATCGTATGAGGACGCGTCCCAATGTCGATTTCCCGGAACCCGATTCACCGACGATCCCTAATGTTTCCCCTTTGCGTATGCTAAAGGAAACGCCGTCAACTGCTTTAAGTTGTCCAATCGTACGCCGCAAAACGCCGCCTTTTATTGGAAAATATTTTTTTACATCCCGAATGACGACGAGTTCATCGCCGGTTTTTTTCTCAATCGCTGTTGTTTGGACCATCGTCATTTCGCTTCACCTCCAACGTCGTATAGGAAGCAGCGTACGTAGTGATCTATGTCGTATTGAAACAGTTCGGGGTTGGACTGACTGCATTTTTCCATCGCATACGGGCAACGGGTAGAGAATCGGCAGCCGACAGGGAAATTGTAGGCGGGCGGAACGGTTCCTTTAATCGTTCCTAAACGATCTACATCTTCCTCCAAATTTGGCAAACTGCTCAACAAACCTTGTGTATAAGGATGCTTTGTCAATTTTAACAGTTGCTTCGTCGGGGCTTGTTCAACGATTTGTCCACCGTACATGACGATGACCCGATCAGTATATTCATAAACAACACCTAAGTCGTGTGTAATGAGAAGAAGTGCCATATTGTAGCGCTTTTGCATTTCGATTAATAAGTCTAAGATTTGAGCTTGGATCGTTACGTCTAATGCTGTGGTAGGTTCGTCTGCGATGATGAGTTGAGGTTCACATGAGATTGCCATGGCGATCATAACACGTTGTCGCATTCCCCCGGAAAGTTGGTGGGGGTATTCCTTGATGATTTCAGCGGGGCGGGGAATGCCAACAATCTTTAACAATTCAATCGCCTTTTGCTTGGCGATATTTTTGGATACTTTCTTATGCTTACGGATCATTTCAATTAGTTGATTACCAATGGTGAAGACAGGATTTAAGGCTGTCATCGGTTCTTGAAAAATCATGCCAATTTGGTTGCCGCGGACCGAAGTCATTTGTTTAGCCTTTAATTCAAGCAAGTTGCGGTCATTCATTTGAATAGTTCCTTCTACGATGCGTCCGGGTTTATTAATAAGCTGCATAATTGAAAGGGCGGTAATGCTTTTTCCACTGCCTGATTCTCCAACGATTGCAACAGTTTCTCCCGGATAAACTGAAAAAGAGACGCCGTCAACCGCTTTTGCGATCAAATCTTGTTCCAAGTAAAAATACGTTTTTAACGCTTGGACATTCAAGACGGGTTGATTCATAGAGACCCTCCATTCGTGTTAGTAGCAAAAAAAGAAGAGCGGTAATCAATTATTCTATGATTAGTCTGATAATTATATACAATCCTAATCATAACACTCAAAGTTGTCAATCACTTTTTTGTAATATATCGGAAAAGATGGTTCGAACTTATTCTACAGGAATCAACAGGAATTTATTTCGATTTTATGAAGTTTCGATTTATGAAATAACTGTATAATAGCAATGGAAGTATTGAAGTTATGTGGCTTTAGCAGGATTATGCGTTGTTGGAGAGCTTTATCTATGCATAGAGTGAGTTAATGGTTTTTAAAGAGGTTTATGTGTTTTTCTGTCGATTGATATGGAAAAAGCCCAGAGGCACCGGGCTCAGCTTGTTGACAAACGTTCGCATACTAAGTTGAGGCCAGTAGGACGCTGGTCATGCAACCGTTGCTGCAGGAGCAACGAGCTTAGGTTGCCTCCTTTGTTCCTTCCCTCATGAACATTACGTTCTATTCGGGTCATCGCTCGGCCTCGTGTGAGCCTGCACGAGGCGAGTCATGCAGTCAATCGAGCGGCGAAGGGTTCGATTTGTTGTATTTACGCGCATTTTGCGGAAATTAAGGCACTACGGACGTCGCGCACCTATATTGTCTTCCACGTGGCAAGCGTTCTCAAGCCAAGCTGGGCAAATTCCTCTCACATGACTACGAACCTTAAAAAGACTGTAGCCAAAGTGAAAAAACACTTTGGCTACAGTCTGGGCACCGGGCTTTTTTATGGAAGGATAGCAAACGATCTAACCGGGAAGCCCGATGCTTTTTCTGGCTTCGGAACAATATTAAAGATGATTGCTCCTTTAGCTGGCAATAGATGTAAATTCGTCATTAGTTCAATTTGGTATGTGTCTTGCTCCAATACATAATATTCACCGATCAGTTTACCGTTTTTGCGGAAATCAATTGCAGAGTCGGTATCGAACGTTTCGTGTCCGATAGCTTTGATTTTCCTATGTTCGAATAGTAATTTGAGTGCTTCTGGACCCCATCCGGGAATGTGATTGTTTCCATCGGCATCTTTGTTATTAAATGCTTCGTGGTCGGGCCATCTTTTGCTCCAATCCGTGCGAAGGGCAACAAAGGTGCCTTCTTCTATTTCTCCGTGCACAGCTTCGAAATCCAAAATATCTTGAACAGATAATGTGAAATCATTGTTTGCTGCTGCTTCTGCGGATTTGTCTATAACGACTAAAGGCAATACTAATTCTTTCAGCTGTAGCTCTTCCAAATAGCGTGTGTCGCGCACAAAATGGATTGGCGCATCAATATGTGTTCCGTATTGTCCAGAAAACGAAAAGTTTTGTGCGAAAAAGCCATCGTCATGTGTGAACAGCGTTTTAAATTCTGCGTCATCGAACATGAAAAAATGCGGTGAATTCGGACCGAAAGTATGCGTCAAATCAACCCATTTTTTACTTTTCAATAAACGAAGTGCTTCTTGAATTTCTGATTCCGCTTTTACTGTCATTGCAATCACTCTCTTTCATAATTAAATGAACCCTTAGCGGGGAACTGCCGTTTCCGTTGCTTGATAAGCTGCGTCGATCGCTTGGTGCAAATCTTCGATCAGATCTTCCGCTTCTTCAAGCCCTACAGAGAAGCGTAGAAGACGGTCATCAACACCGCGTTTCACGCGTTCTTCTACGGGGATATCCGCGTGTGTTTGCGTTGTCGGATAGGTGATAAAGCTTTCCACGCCTCCTAAACTTTCTGCAAACGTAATTAAGTTCAAGTTTTTCAAGAAAGGGTCGACATAGCTGCTTTCTTTTAGCCGGAATGACAGCATGCCTCCGACACCTGCATATAGCACATCCGTAACAAGCGGATGAGTTTCCAAATAGGCAGCAATTTCCTTTGCGTTCGCATCATGCTGTCTCATTCGCACATGTAATGTTTTTAATCCGCGAATGACTAAAAATGCATCGAACGGAGAGAGGGTTGCACCGATGGCGTTATGTTGTTCAAATAATTGCGCGCATAATGCTTCTCCTTTCGCAACGACTAATCCTGCCAACACATCATTATGGCCCCCGATATATTTAGTGGCGCTATGGATGACGATGTCTGCTCCCAATTCAATAGGACGCTGATAATAGGGTGTTAAAAATG
This sequence comes from Sporosarcina sp. USHLN248, assembly GCF_037144575.1. Classification (NCBI taxonomy): domain Bacteria; kingdom Bacillati; phylum Bacillota; class Bacilli; order Caryophanales; family Caryophanaceae; genus Sporosarcina; species Sporosarcina sp. USHLN248. The sequence continues at coordinate 15,802 of NZ_JBBCZC010000034.1, read as the reverse complement.
TATTGTCGACAATGAGGTAAAGTCCGTGTTTTTTCGCAAGTTCAGCATATGATGCAATGTTTATTTTTATCATTAAAGGGTTCGTTGGCGTCTCAATGAAAAGTGCTTTTGTCTGTTCCGTAATTTGTTGTTCAACTTCTTCTACGGTTTTGAAAGAAGCATAGGAGGTACGGATATTATAATTTGTGGCATATTGTTCGAAAAGCCGATATGTGCCGCCGTAAATATCATCGGGGGCAATCAGCTCGTCGCCTGATGCAAATAGGGAAAGCACTAATTGGATGGCAGCCATTCCTGAGCTGCACGCATAGCCTTGATCACCAGATTCCAATTGGGCGATGCCATCCTCTAAAATGGTCCGTGTTGGATTTTTTGTCCGAGTATAGTCATAGCCGGTGGAAAGTCCTAAACCATCATGTTTGTATGCGGTAGATAAATAGATTGGCGGATTGACCGCACCTGTTTTTTTGTCGCTTCGATTGCCCAATTGCACTAAGTTCGTATGTATACTTCTTTTCGTCAATGAAACCCATCCTTTCGCTGCATATAAAAAGCCCCCTTCCAAGATAGAAGAGGGCCTCAACACGCGTGATCGTCGTTGAATTCAATCTTCTTATCTTCAAGACAGAATCTGCCTTTTGGAATTAGCACCATACCAATACGGGCTGGTTGCTGAGACTTCTACGGGCCAATCCCTCCGTCTCTCTTGATAAGAATGAAGCTATGCATTTTTGATTTATCCAAAGTTATCATATATTCGAAAATTTAGCAAGCCTTCTTTCAGAAATCTCTTTATAGGTTTCTGCTATACTGTAGGTATGCAATTTTGATACGATTTGGAGGTCATGGAATGGCTTGGCTTTATGTTTTATTGGCAGCGGTCGTTGAAGTGTTCTGGGTGATCGGTCTGCGTTATTCGGAGACACCGTTAGAATGGGCAGGAACAATCATTGCAATCATTATTAGTTTTTATTCGATTATTAAAGCATGTGAAAAATTGCCTTCTGGAACGGTATATGCTGTTTTTACTGGATCTGGCGCCGCTGCAATTGTACTGATAGACTTTTTATTTTTCGGAGCGGAGTTTTCTTTTATTAAAATATTATTTATCGGTATCATTATAATCGGTGTAATTGGTATTAAAATGACGACAGTCGATCCTGTAGATGAAGGGGGCGATTGAAGTGGCATGGGTATATTTAGTTTTGGCCAGTTTTGGAGAAATATTTGGCGTGATGAGCATTAATCTTTATTTGCAGAAAAAGAACTATGTTTGGCTTCTTTCAATCATCTGCACGTTTTCCGCCGGTTTCTTCTTTTTGTCTTTGGCGATGCGCGAAATTCCGATGGGAACAGCATACGCGATTTGGACTGGATTAGGAGCTGCAGGCGCAGTGCTTATGGGCATTTTGTTTTTTAAGGAATCTGCCGGATGGAAAAGGATTGTATTTTTGCTGCTTATTATCGGAGGAGCGGTAGGACTAAAAGTATTTGGATAAAAACGATGGGATGTCTGTTGCGGCATTCCATCGTTTTTTATTTTTCTATAGTACGCAATAATTGCATGCGGTCATTGAAGAGCGTCCCACTGATTCTGAGTAGTTTGTACTACTAATTTTAGTATGTTTATCCTAACAATTATTCTCTTACATGGATTAGATTTAAAGGTATGCCTTTATTGGAACTTTTATCTGTTTTAAATTTGGCGTCTTTTCTTTTAATCTGAAAGGAATCATATAATTTTTCATCTTCACTTGATGAAAAACTGCCAACCCAATAAACATAGTTTTGAATGCTTTCTCCTTTACAAAATAGAATAAGCACACGATCTTCTCGATATGCTACTGAAAAGTCGTTGATTCGATTTACATCAATTCCATATTCCTTCTTTATTTTAGCTTTTTCCGTATACGGGAAAACTAAGATTATATTATCCCAATCGCCATTCACTGCTTTACCAAAATCAACATATTCATTCTGTTGAACTTCTTGTTTAATCTTTGAGCGAATCGCATCATTTTCATCTATTTTATATATATTGTACGCTACGACTGCTATTGTTATTGTCAAAGAGAAAAAAAACACGTACTTTAAAAGTTTTTGGGAATTTAAACTCATTTTTTAGCCCCTGTACTATTTGTTTTTACTAAAGAAGTTTTCACACCAATATCAGTTCCACGGAATCTTTTCATTTCACCATTTTTTACAGCTTCATTTATCATCTGAAGTGCCATTCTATCGAACAAATCAGCATTACCTGCGAATTGTGCAAGTTTAGGCCCATAACTAATTCCAACATTGTTATTATTCAAATCCATACTTCTTGCTAATGCAGAACTTGGAAAGTCATCTTCATGAGCTATTCCAAATCTCCGCGAAAAGTCTGAACCTGCAACCCCAGCCGAAGAAACAGCCATCCATAAAGAGTGTCTAAACGCATCTGCATTATCATCTTCTCCACCTGAATAATACTTTTGATAATGATACATAGCAAAATTACCCGCAGATAGAACAGCTACACCTTTCACCAAGCTCTCATTAAACACTTTCTTTTCATTGGGACCTAATTTGTTTTTTATTATTGGTAAGTCACCATAAGAGTATGGTGAAATATCTGGACTTGCATTTATTAATTCTCCATCTGCGTTGATAATGTTTGATTCAATACCTCGTTTTATTACTTCAACCTTTAACAAATTATTCAATTCATCTTCTGAAAAGGTAGGGTTTTCATTTTGCATTTCTCGAGAGTACCTCTCCAAACTATCAATATCTAGCTTTTCGACTATTGAAGCATAGTCAAGATCTTGCTTTGATACTTCAATATAATTGAAGTCGTTTTTCAAATTGTTAGACGTTGATTCAAGTGCCAAAGCATTCACACTAGTAGACATTAATGTAATGACAGCTACAGCTAAACCCGTTGATAAAAGTTTGTTTTTCATATTTTTCTCTCCTTTTTCCAAGTAATCCTTATATGTATAAAAGGACCTTACTTAGTATTATGAGTAATATTATACCGCCAATGAGTTAACGTCAAGTATTATTTGGTTAACTCATTGGTGCAATTTAAATGAATGGGCTGTTTTTTTGCGATTATCTAAACTATGAAATAGAACCGGTGTAGCGTTTGCTACACCGGTTCTATTTCATCAATGAATTTCTCTTTTATCTTGTCCGCAAAACTTTTCATTTTCGGCTTTTAATTGTCTATTTCCTCTGGCCATCTTTTCCCTCCTATTTGACTAGGTTACATCGTGTTAAAGGTCCAAAGCTTGAATAGCCGCATCCATATCATCCTGTGTAATACCTATATACCGTAACGTAACACTCTCAGAACTATGGTTAAACATCTTCATCAAGAGAGTAATATTCGTACCCCGTTTAATCTGATGATAACCAAACGTTTTGCGAAGTGAATGCGTTCCTATATTTTCAATCCCTAACTCTTTCGCTGCATCACTAATGATGGTCCAGGCCTGGACCCGACTAATCGCTTGATTCGTCCCTTTTCGGCTCCTGAATAAATAGGCTTCCGGATCCCCTTCATAATATTGGCTAGCATATGCCTCAATCGCTTTTTTGACCCCTTTGGAAAGGGCCACCTTATTTTCCTTCCCTGTTTTTTGTTCAATTAAAATTAAGTGCGAACGCACACTGTTTTTATGATCTAATATATGTTTGAATTGTATCCTGATTAAATCAGAAATACGATAGGGTGAATTGATGCCAATCGTAAATAAAAGATAGTTCCTTTCGCTTTGTGCAAAAAGAATTTTTTTCATGCTGCTAATCTTATTGAGATCCCGAATCGGTTCAACGAATTTCATGCTTCCAGTAGACCTCCTTATGTATTTCACCGTACAAGTATCAACCTAACATAATATAATTGTAACATATGTTGTGTTAGATTCAAATTGAAAACGAAAAAAATGCAGGAATAAAAAACAGCTTAATCCCTTGAAGCATAAGGGATTGAGCTGTTTTATCGAATTTAACATATTTACATTGTGTCTCATTCATTGAGGAAGAGAAAGCTTGACTCTATAATTTGCAGGAGAAGTTAATAGATCGCTCGCACCTTCAGCGACCAACTTACCGTCCATCATTACCCATACATGATCGGCGATTCTGATGGCTTGCTCCAAATTATGAGTGATCCAAACGACTGATATACGATCTGTCCGGTTAAGGCGGAAGATTAGTTCTTCGATGTCACGAGCAGAATTGCGATCTAAGGAAGAGGTGATTTCATCCAATAATAAGATCGTCGATTGATTGACTAATGTTCTTGCAATCGATAGTTTTTGGCGTTGTCCACCAGATAAACTTTGAGCGTCCTGCTGGAGGATTTCAGCATCCAAGCCGACTTGTAATAAAAGATTCTTTGCTGTTTTTTTCGATAATGTTTCGCCATGCAATCGGGCAGGCAAGGATAAGTTTTCATAAACCGAGCCTTGAATAATTGGAGAATTTTGCAGAACAATGCCAACTTGCTTCCGCACATTCCTTGGGTCAAGTTCGTTCAAAGGTTTGCCTTTCATATAAATCACACCGCTGGTAGGCGTCAACAAGTTATTGCATAACTTGAGTAGCGTTGTTTTTCCGGCACCAGATGGACCGACTAATGCAGTAATTTTCCTCTTTGGGAAAACGCCTGTTATTCCTTGGATGATCGGTTTGCGATCAATGGTAAAACTGACATCTTGAAATCGTAGAGCATGTTCGTTAGGCACATCTAACATATAAAAAGCACCTCTTTGAAAGATTTCCTTTCGCTATTCTATCACATGCCGATCAATTATAGTGAAGACGTATTAAATGGGGCTATGATAGGCATAATGGTTCAGGCTAGTTAGGGGCATATTCGCCTTTTTTTTAGGGTAAATAGTGTATACTGAGAACAACAGATGATTGTGGAAGAAGGGATAGGCAATGAGCACGAAATATGCAGATGACAGTTTAGCTTTACATACGGATCTTTATCAAATCAATATGACAGAATCTTATTGGGCGGATGGTATTCATGAACGCAAAGCGGTTTTCGAATTGTTTTTCAGAAATTTGCCATTCGGAAATGGCTATGCAGTGTTTGCCGGGTTGGAACGTATTTTGGATTATTTAAAAGGATTCCGTTTTAGTGAAAGCGACATTGCATATTTAAGGGAAGAATTAGGATATAAAGAAGATTTTCTTGAATATTTGAAGGATGTCCGTTTTACCGGAGATGTTTATTCGATGGTTGAAGGGGAACTAGTCTTTGCAAATGAGCCAATTTTAAGGGTAGAGACGACGTTGGCAGAAGCGCAATTAGTAGAAACGGCATTGCTGAATATCGTGAATTTCCAAACGTTAATTGCAACGAAAGCGAGCCGCATTAAGCAAGTTGTAAAAGATGAAGTTGTGATGGAATTCGGCAGCCGCCGAGCCCATGAAATGGATGCTGCGATGTGGGGAGCGCGTGCTGCTGTAATCGGCGGAGTGGAAGCGACGAGCAATGTGCGCGCAGGTAAACGTTTCGGCATTCCAGTTGCAGGAACTCACGCTCATGCAATGGTCCAAGCGTATAAGAGTGAATATGAAGCTTTTCATTCGTATGCAAAGCGCCATAAAGATTGCGTCTTTTTAGTCGACACGTACAATACATTAAAAATAGGTGTACCTACAGCGATTCAGGTGGCGAAAGAGTTGGGGGATAAAATCAATTTTGTAGGTGTACGTTTGGATAGCGGAGATATTGCGTTTTTATCAAAAGAAACACGAAGGATGCTTGACGAAGCCGGTTTTAAGGATGCAAAAGTGATCGTTTCAAATGATTTAGATGAATATACGATTTTAAACTTGAAGGCCCAAGGAGCAAAGGTGGATGTATGGGGGATCGGTACGAAACTCATTACCGCGTACGATCAGCCAGCTTTAGGGGCGGTATATAAAATCGTATCGATTGAAAATGAACATGGAGAAATGGAAGACACGATTAAAATTTCTTCAAACGCTGAAAAAGTGACAACACCTGGACAGAAAAAACTGTATCGCATTATCGACCGAGAGAACGGCAAAGCTCAAGGCGATTATATAACGATGTGCGACGAAAATCCGCAAGATGAAGAGCGCATTAAGATGTTCCATCCTGTCCATACATTCATTTCGAAGTTTGTAACAAATTTTGACGCGGTGAATTTACATGTACAAGTAGTAGAAAAAGGAAACATCATCTATAAGAATCCGACGCTGAATGAAATGCGAGCATATGCTCAGAGCAACTTAAACTTGCTCTGGGATGAATACAAACGTTCATTGAACCCAGAGGAATACCCTGTTGACCTTAGCCAGAAATGCTGGGATAACAAGATGCGCAACATCCAAGAAGTGAAGGAAAAAGTAGATGCCTATTCGTTACGATAAGGAGGGAATGGCTTTGACACTTCAGCAGGAAATTATCGAAGCATTGAAAGTGAAGCCGACAATTAATCCCGAGGAAGAGATTCGAAAGTCGATTGACTTTATGAAGGAGTATGCGAAAAAGAATACATTTATCAATGGTTTTGTCCTTGGCATCTCTGGAGGTCAAGACTCAACGCTTGTAGGGAAATTAGCGCAAATGGCTGTCGATGAACTAAACGAGGAAGACGGGTCGGACCGATATAAGTTTATAGCAGTCCGTCTGCCTTACGGAAGCCAATTCGATGAAGATGACTGTCAAGACGCCCTTCAATTTATAAAGCCGTCATTGATCTATACGGTAGATATTAAGGAAGCGGTCGATGCAAGTGAAGCTTCATTGGCAAAGGCAGGAGTCATCCTATCCGATTATTCAAAGGGAAACGAAAAAGCGCGTGAACGGATGAAAGTCCAATATTCAATCGGCGCAGCGCACGGTTGTGTCGTCTTGGGGACAGATCAGGCAGCGGAGGCATTAACCGGATTTTATACGAAGTTTGGCGATGGGGGCGCAGATCTCATGCCAATTTTCCGTCTGAATAAAAGACAAGGTCGTGAATTGCTGAAGGCATTAGGATGTCCGGAACATTTATACACTAAGATACCGACCGCAGACTTGGAAGAAGACCGTCCCGCACTTCCGGATGAAGTCGCGTTAGGTGTCACATATGATGAAATTGATGATTTTTTAGAAGGCAAGCAAGTGGATGAAAAGGCGAGAAAGACAATTGAAGCACTGTATCTCCGCTCTGCTCACAAACGGCATATGCCAATTACAGTTTTTGATAGTTTTTGGAAATAATGCGAAACCCTCTGACATGTAGATGATAATGTCAGGGGGTTTTATTATAATTGGACTGTTGGTACTTATGATCGTTTGAACTAATGTGTACCTTACAAGCAAGCCATCGCTGTTGTAGGAGTTTCGTTATTACGGTATTATGGAGTTACATTTTGTCAATTTTCGGACATGTTATCTGTACTTCGGCATAAGATTGCGCTCTTGTAGGCAATAGTATAGGAAGAATCGTATAGGCCAGTAGAATTTAAGCTGCTGAATAAAAAAAGCTCCGGCGGACGTCCCGTATTTAGAAGTTTAACAAATGTGATAAAATGCTTAAAAACACCGTGGCGCAATTATCAAGAGTAGTACGTATTGGAGGAATTGAGATGACGAATGCACAACTGATCGATGATGTTTTAGCAAATATCTCTAAAGTGATGATTGGCAAGCAAGACATCGCCGAACTAAGCGTAACCGCGTTATTGGCGGGTGGGCACGTGCTATTGGAAGACGTTCCAGGCGTGGGCAAGACGATGATGGTGAAAGCGTTAGCAAAATCAATAAGCGCTTCATTCAAACGCATTCAATTTACACCTGACTTATTGCCTTCTGACGTATTAGGCGTTTCTATCTATAATCCGAAAGCGATGGAGTTCGAATTCCGTCCAGGTCCAATTGTCGGCAATATTGTGTTGGCCGATGAGATTAACCGCACCTCGCCAAAAACGCAGGCTGCTCTATTAGAAAGTATGGAAGAGTCATCAGTGACAGTTGACGGAGAGACACTCCAAATTCCGCAACCTTTTTTTGTTATGGCGACGCAAAATCCGATTGAATACGAAGGCACATATCCATTGCCGGAAGCTCAATTAGACCGTTTTCTATTTAAACTAAAAATGGGCTATCCGAAAAGGTTGGAGGAAATTGAAGTGTTGGATCGCGCTGAACGATCGAAACCGATTGATGAACTGAAACCTGTCATCACTTTAGAGGAATTAAGAAACTTCCAGCGATCGGTGGCGGATATCAATGTCGATCGTACGGTCAAGTCTTATATTGTTGAATGCGCAGCTGAAACCCGGACTCATCCATATGTCTATTTAGGCGTCAGTCCGCGTGGATCCCTTGCGCTAATGAAGTCTTGTCAGGCGTATGCGTTAATTCAAGGAAGAAACTATGTAACTCCAGATGATGTAAAATATTTAGCCCCGTTTGTATTTAGCCATCGAATTATTTTGCGTCCGGAAGCGAAATATGAAGGAATTGAGAAAAGCGAAATTATTGAGCGGATTTTAACTAAGGTGAGTGTCCCGATTGATCGGATTCGGTTGAAATGAGAAAAAGCAAAAAACTACTTTCTATGACGGGTCGTTTTGTCTTTATTGTCGGCATCTTGCTATCTGCTTATGGTTTTGCGATGTTCCAAGGGGGCAAAGTAAGCTGGACGATTTTTTACATTTTATTTCCGTTTATTTTGTATTCGATTGCACTATTTGTTTATCCGATGAATACGATTACGGCTGAACGCAAAATTCTTACAAAAAATATTGAGAATGGCGGTAAACTTACTGTAACAGTTACGTTGAAAAGGAGATTTTCTTTTCCTCTTTTATATACGATCGTCACTGAAAAATGGGGAAGCCATCAAATCGAATTAAGGGCGAAAAACAAGTCCAGCTACCTATTTGTATTCGGTATGCGCAAACAAGTGGAATGGACATATGAAATCGATCGGTTGCCGAGGGGACAGCACATTACTGAGGGCATCCATATAGAACTCTCAGACTTTTTCGGGTGGATTCGCAAAACTGCATTCATCCCGTTAAGGGAGAGCATTATCGTCTTTCCTAAAACAGTCCCAATGAATTATATGTCGCTTGATGCGCAATACGATCGAGGGGCGATTGCATCTCCTTTTACTTTAATAAAAGATACAACAATGGCGACAGGAGTACGGGAATATCAAGCAGGCGACCGTGTCACATGGATTCATTGGAAATCATTTGCACGCACTCAAAACTTAATGACGAAGGAATTCGAAGACCGACAATCTGAAGATTTATTAGTTGTTTTAGATGAACGGGCTTCAGAGCAATTTGAGGAACAGATCGAATTGGCAGCCTCCCTTGTGAAAGAGGCGATCCAGCAGCAGGCGAACGTGTCGTTCATTTCTGTTGGTGAACATAAAGTTGAATATCCGTTTATCCATTCGGCTGAGCAACTTCATGATCTACTTGTCTATCTGGCAAAAATAGAGCCTGTTGAGAGCCCACCACATTCGATGGATTGGACACCATCAATGAGGATTGGGGGTAGTATTGTTTTTATTACTGGAAGTCCAGATTGGGAGATTTTGCAATCTTTAGGAGGCGCTACACGCGCAAACTCCTCTATTATTTGTTTCGTTGTTGTAGGGGAGGGAAAGCGGGTTCCGAAGTCTCTGTCTGAACGCATATCATATGCGAGAATGAAGGGCGTAAAAATAATAACGTTAAGAAAAACGCAGTTTGCGAATGCTTTTCGCGAGGAGGCGATGTAATGGGGGAGGATAGGCTCGATAAACGATTTTTGTTGCTCATGTATGCCTTGTCATTTCTATTGCTAAGGGAATGGTTGCTTCCTGTAATGGCATTGACAGATACGAACTATTTAGGGGTTTTCCTCGTATTTATCGCACTCTCTTTTTTGATCGGCATTGTTCGTATGAGATGGTGGTTTTCGATTCCGATCAAGGCTTTCTATATTCTTTGGTCTCTTCATTTTATTTATTTTCATACGCCGTTGTTATCAATTCAGAAAATCAATATTCTGTTTACCAATTTATTTTCTAATGTCTCCATGATTGCAAATGGAGATTGGGATAATATTACGAATCCATTTCGGACGTTGCTGTTTTTTGTTTTGCTTTGGATGACGATTTATTTAATTCGACATTGGGTAGAAGTTAGAAAGAATATTTTATTGTTCTATGCCGCGACGGTCGTTTTCATTGCCTTTCTTGATACATTTAGCCCGTATGAGGCAGATGGCGCTATTTTTAGGATTATGGTTTCAGGATTGTTGCTCATCGGATTTTTGTTCATTATGAAACTATATGAAAAGCATGAACGGCAAATGTCAGGCAGACTTTTTGCATTGCTGTCATTGCCGATGCTATTTGCGGTTGGAATTAGTGGAGCCTTTGCGAGTTTAATGCCTGAACGAGCTCCTGCGTGGCCAGATCCTGTTCCGTTCATTAAGTCAATGGCTTCTGGAGAAGGTGCGGGGCTAGGGAACGGAGCATATATGGCGCAAAGCGGTTACGATCCCGACGATTCAAAGTTAGGCGGACCGTTTGCGAAGGACGATACTGTTGTGTTTAAGGCGACTGTTCCACAAAAACAGTATTGGAAAATTGAAACGAAAAATACGTACACATCCAAAGGCTGGGAACAAGTCTCAGGTGAGGTAGAACCAGCCATCTATGCTCCCGGTACATTGATTGCGAATGATTCCTTGGAAACAGAGGACATGGCGGGAAAAACGGTCCAGGCTGAAATACAGATGTCGGAAGTTCTGCCGTTCATAGTTTATCCATACGGAACAACAAAGATTAATACGAGGTCTGATGTTGTCCTCTTAAACGAGGAGGATTCCGGACGTTTTTGGGCAGTTGCCAATGGAGAGAAAATTGCTCTGGACACTTTCGTGACGGAATTGAAAGAACCAGAGTATAGTTTGAAAGCGTTAAGGGAAACCTCAATGGCAGATTATGAATTAGAACGCCAAAATTTTTCTCAGTACTTGCAATTACCCGAACAGCTTCCTGACCGTGTAAGGGAATTGGCGAAGTCTATAGCGGAGAAAGAGGAAAGTGTCTACGAAAAAGCGAAGGCCATTGAACGTTATTTTGCAAGAAATGGGTTCACTTATGACCAATATAATGTCGCAACCCCAAAAGGAAATGAAGATTATGTAGATCAATTCCTTTTCGAAACGAAAAATGGATATTGCGATAACTTTTCCACTTCGATGGTCGTTATGCTACGGGCTGTTGACATTCCAGCCCGTTGGGTGAAAGGTTTTGCTCCTGGTGAATCCAAATTGAATAGCAGAGGCGAACGAGAACATACGATTACGAATAACGAAGCCCATTCATGGGTAGAAGCGTATATGCCGGGGATCGGTTGGATGCCGTTTGAACCAACAATCGGCTTCTCGAATTTATCAGGTATCCGCTTTGACTTGGATTTAGATATTACCGACCCAGAGGCACCCGATATGGGAGAAAAAGAGCTTCCGGAAAAAACTGAGCAGCAGAGGATTGATCCTACAAAAGCTTCAAAAGGTGTAAGCACCGTAGTAGAAGCGGCAAGCAAGTGGGTCAATAACAATAAATGGTACGTTATGATAGGTATGCTAATTATCGGATCTGCAATTTGGAAGTTCTATTCCGTCCGGGGCAAATGGCTCCCGAAAGTTGTACTGCGAACATTAAAAACCGAACAAGGAGATTGGCGTTCTTTCGTCAAGCAGTATAAGAGCCTCCTGAAACAACTTGAAAGGTTTGGTTTAAAGCGGACGAATGGGATGACTTTGTCGGAATATGCAAAGACTGTAGATACGTATTTTGGCGGAAATAAAATGTCAATGCTTACAAAGGAATATGAAAAGGGCCTCTACGGTGGCCAAACGGATATTGAGGACTGGCATGTGTTGCAGAAAATATGGGAAGATTTAATCAATAGGGCTACGGGTTGATTTTTGACGTATTCGAGAGTAAGATATGAAAAAAGAACAAACCGATAAAGCCCTCATATAAGTCTGATAATATGGTTCGGACGTTTCTACCAAGCCACCGATAATGGCTTGTCTATGATGGCAGGGATAGATCTGCCTATGCCTGCTATTTGTAGATTGTCGAGACGCGTGGAAAGAAGGCCTTTCTTACGCGTCTTTACTGATTTTGAGGGTAAATCGAATTTAATTGGAAGAGGTGGATCGATTGTCAACTGCTCCTTTGTTAATTGAACAGGAAAAAATTGTGGTGATTGATTATGGAAACTCTTATAACCAGCTTTTAACGCGGACAATCCGTGAATTAGGGGTATATAGTGAGTTATATCCGCATACGGTAACTGCTGACGAAATTAAAGGAATGAATGCTGTCGGCATCATTTTGTCAGGCGGGTCAAATTCGCTTGAAGAGGCGTCAGCTTTAGGTATCGATCCTTCAATCTTTGAACTTGGTTTGCCGATTTTAGGTATCTCAGCGGGTGCACGTCTTGTTGCAAAACATTTTGGCGGTAAAATGAGTTCTATGAATGAAATGGATGAAGCATCTGAAGTGCAAGTGAATGGCCAATCGAAATTATTTAACGGCCTTGCAGCGCAACAAACTGTGCTTGTTGACAAAGGGGAGGCAGTCGAATTGCCAGCAGGCTTTACGACAGTTGCTTCATCAGTTGCTCGTCCAGTCGCAGCCTTCGAAAATGAGGACAAGCATGTGTACGGATTATTCTTCCATCCGGAAGCTCCAGAAACCGAAAATGGAAAAGAAATGCTTCGTCAATTTATAACTGCAGTTTGCGGAACAGGAAACAGCTGGACAATGGAGCGTTTCATTGAAATTGAGGTAGAGAAAATCCGCGCACAAGTCGGAGATAAGAAAGTATTATGTGCTTTGAGTGGCGGCGTTGACTCTTCTGTTGTAGCTGCTTTGATCCACCGTGCAATTGGCGATCAATTGACTTGTATTTTTGTTGACCATGGACTTCTTCGTAAGGGAGAGGTTGAAAGTGTAGTCGATACATTCAGCAATCGATTCAATATGAACTTTGTGAAAGTTGATGCACGCAAACGCTTTTTGGATAAGCTGAAAGGTGTAACAGATCCTGAACAAAAGCGAAAAACGATTGGAAATGAATTTATTTACGTATTCGATGAAGAGTCTGCAAAGCTAAAGGGAATCGACTTTTTAGCACAAGGAACAATTTACGCTGACATCATTGAAAGCGGTACTGCAACGTCAGAAACGATCAAATCGCATCATAATGTAGGCGGATTGCCTGAGGACATGGAGTTCGAATTAATCGAGCCTTTGAAAGCCTTGTTCAAGGATGAAGTTCGTGCAGTTGGGGCTGCGTTAGGTCTTCCTTCTGAAATTGTTCATCGCCAACCATTCCCTGGTCCTGGTCTCGGCGTCCGTGTGTTAGGCGAAATTACTGAAGCTAAATTAGATATCGTCCGTGAAGCAGACTGGATTCTTCGTGATGAAATTGCGAAAGCCGGTTTAGATCGGGAGATTTGGCAGTACTTTGCAGTTCTACCTGATATTCGCAGTGTCGGCGTAAGGGATGGTAAACGTTCATATGATTACGCGGTCGGTATCCGTGCAGTCCATTCAGTCGATGGGATGACAGCGGACTGGGCGCGAGTTCCTTGGGACGTTCTCGAAAAGATCAGTTCCCGCATTACGGCAGAGGTTGATCATGTGAACCGGGTTGTCTACGATATTACGGCAAAACCGCCTGGCACAATCGAGTGGGAATAAGAAGTAAAGGTTTGAAAAACAACTGAATATAGAGGTATCGTATAATCATGGGGATATGGCCCATAAGTCTCTACCGGAGCACCTTAAATGTTCCGACTACGATTTTTTTAAGGATCTCTTGTTCCTTTTAGATGAATGGCTTTTAGGAAGTATACGATTATGCGTATACTTCCTCAGACTGTAGACAAAGTATTTTTTCACTTTGTCTACAGTCTTTTAAAGGTTTTTAGTTATGGGATAAGTGTTTGCCCAGCTTGGCTTGAAAACGCTTGCCAGACAAGGCGCGAAGTCGAGCGAAGACCCGAATAGAACTTAAGGTTCATGAGGGGACGAGCGAGACGAGCAACGCAGTATGCGAGCGTTTGTCAACAAGCTGAGGAAGTATACGATTATGCGTATACTTCCTTTTTCTTTGGACAATCTGATTTAAAAGAGAGGCTTATATGAAGAAATACTTTGAATTTGACAAGTTGGGAACGAGTTATAGAAGGGAAATTATTGGTGGTTTAACGACGTTTTTGGCGATGGCCTATATTTTGGCGGTGAATCCTCTTACGCTTTCGCTAGATGCAGTGCCGGATTTGCCAGAAGCGATGCGTATGGATAAAGGAGCAGTATTTGTCGCCACTGCTGTTTCTGCCGCGATCGGTTCGTTGTTCATGGGGCTGATTGCAAAATATCCGATCGGTTTAGCGCCTGGAATCGGATTGAGTGCATTTTTTGCATTCTCTGTCGTATTAGGCCATAGGATCCCATGGGAAACAGCATTAACAGGAGTTTTATTCTCAGGAATTATTTTTATCATTCTGTCGCTTACTGGCTTGCGGGAAATGATCATCAATGCAATCCCCGCCCAACTTAAATTGGCAGTAGGTGCTGGGATAGGGCTGTTTATTACTTTTTTAGGATTTCAAAATGCCAATATTATAGTCGCTGATCCAAATACATTAGTAACGTTAGGGAGTTTATCCTCGGGACCGACATTATTAGCTATTTTTGGCTTAGTCGTAACCGTTATTATGATGGTGCGGAAAATTAATGGTGCTATCTTCTATGGGATGATTTTGACGACGGTTTTAGGGATGATTGTTCATTTAATTGAAGTTCCAAACAAAATTGTAGATAAAGTGCCAAGTATGGAACCGACATTCGGGGCGGCATTCGAAGCAATTTTCAATAATCCAGCATCGTTAATGACTTCCCAGTTTTGGGTCGTTGTCATTACATTTCTTTTTGTCGATTTTTTTGATACAGCTGGAACATTAGTAGCTGTTGCGAACCAGGCAGGATTGATGAAAAATGATCGGCTCCCACGGGCGGGCAGAGCATTGCTCTCTGATTCAATGGCAACTGTCACAGGGGCAATTTTGGGTACTTCAACGACTACTTCCTATATCGAGTCGTCAGCAGGCGTAGCAGCAGGAGCAAAAACCGGGTTTTCTTCTATTGTAATTGGCGTTTTGTTTCTACTATCGTTATTCTTTTCACCACTATTGTTCGTCATCACTCCAGAAGTGACTGCTCCCGCATTAATAATAGTTGGTGTATTAATGGTTTCGACTTTAAGCAATATTGAATGGTCTAAATTTGAAATCGCAGTGCCAGCTTTCTTTACTATTATTACGATGCCATTGACATACAGCATTGCGACTGGGATTGCAATCGGATTTATATTTTACCCAATTACAATGATTGTGAGTGGTAGAAGAAAAGAAATTCATCCGATTATGTATGGTCTCTTTATTATCTTCATTCTTTACTTCATTTTTATAAAGTAGTTTTTAATGGGATGAAATTAGGTTCGCGTCTGGTTTCATTCCTTTTCTAATTGAAATCAAAAAAAGTTCAATGAAACTGTTGACACTTTAAAACACATTTGATATAGTAGTAAAGCAGTCGGGAGAACAACAAAAACCGACAGTGAATGACAAACAAATGAACCTTGAAAACTGAACAGCAAAACGTCAACAAATAAAGTCTCAAAGCCGACCCCGTCGGCGGAAGAGACAAAACGAATCTTCGGATTCGAAATTGACATCTTAACA
>NZ_JBBCZC010000033.1:0-45560 GCF_037144575.1 Sporosarcina sp. USHLN248 | reverse complement strand
AAGCTGGCGTCCTGGCTCGGAAGTCATGCCCGTAGAGGCTCGCTGTCAAGTCGCAACTGCAAACGCAGGCAGACCTTAAAACTTTTGTGCAGTTTAGTGTTGACAATCCAATCTATAGATGCACTCTATAAGATTGAACTTACAATCTCTTCTCGCTCTCTTTATTTTTCAATCTGAAAAATATCTTGAAATTCCAGACCTAATTGCTGAGATATTTTCTTTGCAACCGCTGGGCTAGGGTTTTTCTTATGATTAACAATTTGGTTAAAGTAATTTTCACTTAATCCGGTATGTCTCGAAAACCCACGTTGAGAAAATCCCTTTTCAATTAACATTGCTCGTAATTTATCGGAATCTTTAACAATGATTTTCATGTTTTAATTTTCCCCTCCTTTTGTTAAATGCGTGTTCTTAAAGATAAATAAAAAGAGAAAACCACCTTTAAAAGACTGCAGCATACACAACATCGCTGTCACTCTATAGAAATGGGGTTTTCCCTTATTAGACCTATATTCAATTCTATTTTTTAACCGTAACAACTATATTCTAACAATCTTTTTCTATATTTTAAGAGATCAAACACATTAATCCACTTCACTTAGAAACATCATTGCTATTTTTTCATTTTCCTTTTTAGATATTATTTCTCTTACACTCGCTTCAGGCATAACAACTGGGTATGTCATCTTTTCAATACGGCTTTTTATTCTCCCAGCAGGATACTTCTTTTGGAGTAACCGTATTGACATATTCGAAGTAATAATAGTTGGTCTTTTATAACTCATTCGCTCATCTAAAATTTGTGTTAAAATTTCCTCTGACCAACCTGTTGTTTTCTCAACACCTAAATCATCCATTACTAATACTGGTGCTTGCTTAAAGGACTCCATTAAATTATAAAAGTTCCTTTTAGGGTCATTGTTAGAAAATGAATGCGCATATTTACTACCGAAATATACATTGACTTGATCTTATACTTGATGATGAGTTCATTGGTAATGGCAATTGATAGAAGCGTTTTTCCAGAGCCTTTTGTATTACTGTAAAAGTATAGCCCTTTACCCATATCCTCCATCTCTAAATATTGCTCAACATAACTTGTAGCAATTTTCTTAGCACATAATAATAGGAACGATTGTCAAAGGGATCATTAAAATCAGTCGCATAGGACAAATATACCTCTCTATTTTCTAATGTTGAGAATTTCATATTATTAAGTTCCTCATTATCTGTCAGAGAATAATACTTAAAAACTTCATTTGGCACATATAACTTAATGACTTTGTAAATTGTATTAAATGCATCATTAGGAAAGTAATCTAGGGCTTCTAAAAATTTGACATAATCAATTGGATTTTCTTTAATATACTTTTCTCTCTGATTATTATCCATAAGACCCCTCCACTATCACAATACTTCAACTAGGTTATCTTTTTTAAATAAGCAAAGTTAATTATTGATAATCAACATAAACTATTTAATAAACTCCATTTTCCCCTTCCACTATTTTCATAGTAATATAAAGCTGAAAGGAGGACAAATATGGTAATAGAAATTAAAAGAGTGGCT
The DNA here is from genome assembly GCF_037144575.1 of Sporosarcina sp. USHLN248. Classification (NCBI taxonomy): domain Bacteria; kingdom Bacillati; phylum Bacillota; class Bacilli; order Caryophanales; family Caryophanaceae; genus Sporosarcina; species Sporosarcina sp. USHLN248. The sequence continues at coordinate 43,991 of NZ_JBBCZC010000033.1, read as the reverse complement.
ATCTACGCCCGCGTAAGCACAGAGGAACAAGCAAAAGAAGGTTCGCTTAGTACTTCAAATTATGGCCTCAATCGCTGAAATGGAGCGAAACACATTAGCCGAAAATGTTAAGCTTGGAATGAAAAAGAGGGCCTTGGAAGGGAGATGGAACGGTGGAGTTGTATTTGGATATGACACTGTTAAGAAGCAACTAGTTATCAATGAAAAAGAAGCTGAAGTAGTACAATTAATCTATCATATGTATGCAGATGGTAAAGGACTAAGAGCGATTTCTAACCACTTAAATAAAGCCGGGTATAAGACTAAGCGTAATCGTTATTTCTCCATCAATGGGGTAGCACAGATCCTAAACAATGTAATATATATCGGTAAGATAAGTTGGCTAAAGTTTGAAAACTGGGATTCCAAACGTAGAAAGGGAAAAAATCCAAATCCGATTCTAGTAGAAGGAAAGCATGAACCTATTATTTCGGATGAATTATGGAGCGTTGTACAAGCGAGGAGAAAAAGTAAATCATTTAAGCAACGCCAATCAAACGAACCATTCCTGCTTAGTGGCCTTTTACGCTGTCCTGATTGTGGACAGGGTATGGTCCCTTCGATTACAACATATACACGTAAAGACGGTACGAAACAAAAACATCGTTATTACGTCTGTAGTGATTTCCATAATAAAGGTTCTGCTGCTTGTAAAGCTAATTCTATTAAAACTTATGAAGCAGAAGATACGGTTATCAAGAAAATTGAACACTTTAATCCTAATTGGAAAAGGTTATATAAAACAATCACTGATATTAGTACTAGTTCTGCTCATACGATAACTCAGCTTAATAAAGAATTAGGGGAGATTGAAAAGCAATTAAAGGAAATTGAACAATTACAAACAAGGTATATGGAAGCCTTCGAGAAAAACACTCTCCCTGTTGATATTCTACAAGAACGGTTACAGTTAGAACAAAAGAAAAATGAGCTTATAATACAATTAGGTTCTGTCGATTCAAAAGTAATTCAACCAGATTTGATTGAAAAATCACTAAAAAAATTCCTATCAGTTTATAAGAAGTCATCTAGAGAAAAACAAAAGCAATTATTACAGTTATTAATTGCTAATATTACAATCAAACGAAAAGATAGATCCAGAACAATTAAAAACATAGAACTTGAATTTTATTTTACTGAAATGAATATATCCAAAAGCTTTATACTTATCCATTTGCTATATCGAGAAACGGATAATGAACATACATTTTCAATACCCGCCTCTGACAATGAATTACCACCTTATCTTCAACTTTTTTTGCCTCTATTTGTGGTACGGTTCCCCCCGCATAATCCGAAACCCACGATAAATCTGCTCCAACAATACCAACTTCATCAGCTGATGCGGAAACGTCATTTTTGAGAACGACAGCAATTCATCCGCCCGCTTCAGTGCGTCTTTATGTAATCCGAGAGATCCGCCGATAACAAAAACGACTTTGCTTCGGCCGTATGTCATCAATGATTCCATTCCTTCAGCCAATTCTTCGCTTGTTTTCATCTTTCCTTCAATCGCTAACGCTATGACGTATGCATCGGGGCTAATTTTCGCCAAGATGCGGTCCGCCTCTTTTTTCTTAACGATTTCCATATCTGCTTCGCTTAACGATTCGGGTGCTTTCTCGTCAGGGACTTCAACGAGGTCGATTTTGGCGTAGGCGCCTAATCGTTTGGCGTATTCGTCGATGCCCATTTTCAAATATTTTTCTTTTAGTTTGCCTACTGTAACAATTGTAATATTCACAGGTTGTCCACTCCTTTTTAAAAGTTATAAACAGGACTTATGCACATATCCACAATACTTATCTACATATTGTGTCCGATTATTCGTTCGCCACAATATACAAAGCAAGCTCCTCACAGTAGCTACACTTTGTGGATAACTTTTCGTCTTCATTTAACTCTTTCATGATTGGAAATGTTTCATAGTTTGCGACGAAAACGTCAAGTGCATGATTTATATGGGTTTGACAGCTATATGTTTTCATTTTAACTCCTTCTTTCCATTTTTATTTTTTACACAAAGTTATGCACAAATTCAGGTTTTTTATCCACATTGCTTTTTGGAGGGCAAAAAAACAGGCAGGAGAGCCGATGTTCCGCTACCCTGCCCAATGTGGATAATTTTTTGTAGAGTGTGTGTAAAAATTGTAACATGAACGCTCTATTTTTAAAAAGTATTGCCGTCTTTGAGTACCATTTCAATGTCCAACGGTTTGCCGTTTCGATAAACTTTCATTTTCATCGTTTGACCAACTTCTTTTTCATTATATAAATGTTTGCGAAGGCTAACCATATCCTCGATTTTCTCTCCATCCATTTCCACTATAACGTCGTATCGTTGCACTCCCGCTGCTTGTGCAGGCGTGTTTTGGAAAACTTCCGTTACGACTACACCGCCCGTTATATTTTTTGGCAAGTGCAATACTTCTTGTTGCTGGTGCGTTGGGATATCTTGAAGATTCAACAAGCTGACACCCATTGTCGGACGATTTACTGTGCCTGTCGTTTCAAGATGGTCGATAATCGGGATAGCAATATTGATTGGAATTGCCAAACCGATTCCTTCAACAGTAGCTTCTGAAATTTTCATGGAGTTGATGCCAACAAGTTGTCCAGCCATATTAATGAGCGCGCCGCCAGAGTTTCCTGGGTTGATGGCTGCATCAGTTTGCAGAACGTCCGCCTGCCAATCTACACTGCCATTATTATCGAAATCAATCGGGATGGAACGGTCTTTACCGGATACAACGCCAACTGTTACGGATCCTGCAAAACCAAGACCTAATGGATTTCCGATCGCTATGACTGTTTCTCCTCTTTTCAATGCATCTGAATCGCCAAATTTAATGACAGATTTTACGTGCTTCGCATCAATTTCGACAACAGCCAAGTCTGTCCACAAATCGCTTCCGATTAATTTCCCATCCACTTTCGTCCCGTCATCAAAAGTAATCTCAAGCTCTTGTGCATTTTCGACGACGTGATGATTCGTAACGATATAAGCTTTATCTCCCGATTTCTTATAAATGACTCCTGAACCTGAGCCTGTCTCTCTCGTCATTTCAGAGGACGACCAAAAATCACGGACTGTTTGCAAGTTCGTAATACCGACTACTGCATCCGTCACTTCTCCGACGATTTCCGTAATATCTGTATTAATATCGACAGACAGCTGCTCTTTTTGCAGCGCATTTTCATTGCTCTTTACATTATCAACTAAAGGCGTCTCCTCATTATTTCCCGCAATTGCATTCATTAATAAAAAGACAAGCAATCCTCCAATAACGGCGCCAAGGAGAGAAGGCAAAAAACCACCGCGCCGCTTCACCGGTCTCTCTCTCATATGATTTGGTTCATTTTCATGGTTTTTTTGTTCAAAATTATGTTCTGAAATTTGTTCAGAATCTTGTTCAGGAACAACAGGTTCTTCCTCCCGACGCGGCTCTTTGTTGTATTCGTCCATTTTCCTCTCCCTTTCTGTAGGCAGTTACTTTTACTTTACCCATTTAAATTGTAATTCAATTATATTTGCCGTCATTTCATTCATAATCCAGAAAAAGATTTGTGAAGATCTTGCTTTAGGTTGTAATGAAGGACAGGTTTTATGTAGATAAGTGCAGCGTTACTTATTGCAAGCGAAACATTACATGTCCAAAACGTTTAGGAATGCCTTTTTAGCGTTACTATACTGGCGCAAGCTACTCATTTTCTGGCGCACATATAATAAATACTGGCGTGAACTGATCTGTTTTTGGAGTAAACACAATAAATACTGGCAAAACAATCCGTTTCTGGCGTAAACACAATAAATACTGGCGCAAATCAATTCTTTGAAGATGCACATCTACAAGCACCACTGATTCTCCCACTATCCAACAATCAAAAAAACACCACCGAATGTTAGGCCTGTCTAACATTCAATGGTGCGATTACTTTTCTTCCTACTTAGACAGGTACAAGTTCAGTCGGCTTTTCTGCGTCGGTGTCAAACAGATGGACATATTCGCCTGTACGGATGCCGCATGTTTCCAATGTTTGCGAAACACTCATCCTCGCCAAGTCTTTCATATTATTATCCTTACTTAAATGTGATAAGTAGATCATCGTTTCTTTTTGCGCAACGACTTCGCTCATCGCTACCGCTGCATCTTCATTGGACACATGTCCAACATCGCTTAAGATGCGCCGCTTGACGGACCAAGGATAGCGCCCCATTTGCAGCATGCCGACATCATGGTTGCTCTCAAAGACAAATGCATCCGATCCAGCAATATGACCTTTCATGCGATCGCTCACATAACCTGTATCTGTAATGATCGATAGCTTGCGGCCATTTTCATGGAATACATAAAACATAGGGTCCACTGCGTCATGTGATACAGCAAAAGATTGAATGTCCAACGTGCCGAATGACATCGTTGCCTCCATATCAAAGTGAAATCGCTGTTCCATCGGAATTTCTCCGACGAGTCCATCCATTGCTCGCCATGTTTTTTCATTCGCATAGATGGGTACTTTGTGACGCCGCGCCAATACGCCAATCCCTTTTATATGGTCACTATGCTCGTGTGTAACGAGGATGCCGTTCACTTGCTTCATCGATCGACCGATGCTTTCAAGTTGCTGTTCCATCCGCTTTGCACTAAGTCCCGCATCCACTAAAAAAGCATGTTGCTCTGTCTCGATATAAACGGAATTCCCTGTACTCCCGCTCGCCAAAACACTAAAGCGCATTTATAAAAACTCCTTATTCTTCGACTTCATCCGTTTCTTCCTCTTGCCCTCTATCCATCTGGAAATCGATCACTTTACCTTCAATTGCGTTTATGAAGTAATCCTCAATTTCTCCATCTTCTAATTTTACACGAATATTCCAAGTCGGGGCAAATACTTGGGTTTCCGTTAATTGGACTAATGTGGAATAACCTAAAGTGACACCAATTATTTCGGAACCATGCTTTAAATACCCGCGCGTTGCTAATGAACCGATCACTTCATCCTGTGTGATCAAATCCTTTTTACGGTTGAAGTTAATGAACTCTTCCAATAGCCGCTGCTCATAATGAGTCACTTTATAGTCATTATCCCAGTGAATGACCAACATAGCGTTTGAGCTATAAAAGATTGGTTCACCATTCGCTTTTTGAAAAAAGAGCGCCTTCTTTTCATCTTCATTAACTTCCCAAAGCTCATACTCGGCGCCTTGCCATACATATTTCGTTTTAAACTCGTCAAATATATATTCACCTTTAGCATTTTGAATCGGGACATCTATATGAAATGTCGATTCCAATTTCGTACTGTCAACGATTTCAATATCTTGTCCCTCAAGTAATTCCAAATCTTCAGCTGAAAATGAAACTGAATTGGCAGAGACGTAAGAGAAATTATTTTTGACTACCTGCGGGAGATTATATGTAATATTCTCCTGCTTTAATAATTCTTCAACCGAAGTTTTGCCTGCAACTTGCAAATTTTGCGCTTCTGTATGCTGGCTCAAATATAAAGAATAAAGGAAGATGTTCAAAATGGAAAATACAACAATGAAAATTGTTTTCGTTTTACTCCAATCCAATTTGATCACCTCCAAGACTTTCTGGAGAGAAACGGATCCAATCTCCTTTAAATAAATAATACCAAGACGGTTCCATTATGAAAATTCTTCTTTCCGCGTCATACGTCATATAATATCCAACCGTAATCTCCTCTACCATCTTGAAATCCAATTTATCGGATTCCATTAACATTTGAGCAACTGCCGTACCGGAAGGCATAGTGTAGTCTTCATCGGTAAACGGGCCGTCCAACGTATAGTAAGGACGAATATAATGGAAAACACGCCCTTCTCCAAATGTCTGTGTAATTTCAGTAGTTAAGCCTGAATTATCACTATACACAGGATAACCGTTGCTGAAGAGCTGGAATTTCACATATCTCGAATAAGGGTTCATATACGTATATCTGAATTGGTCTGTCCAGCCACCGTGTTCATTTATTGAATCGAAAACACCTAACAACAGTTCTGTTGCACTTATCATTTCCCTGCTCTCTGCGGCAGGATGGACAAAATTCAATGTTTTTGTGTCGGTGTGTACCGTCATTAACGCATGATCATCACCAAACTCCTCGATATTGGAGCCTACTTGAGTTCTCCTAACCGCATATGGATCGTTAAACAATGCATCCCGGAAACGCGTTGGGCTGATCTCTTCCTGATAGAAAGTCCTTTTCTTCATTTGTATGCCTTCCGATGGCAAAGCAATATACACCGGTTCATTTAATTGCAGCTGTTCGTATTCTGGAAACTCTTGTCCTTCCGTAACAATTGTCTGATAAGATTGTAACAGTTCTTTGGCAACAACTTTTCCTTCATAATGACTTCCTGCTTCCCGGTTAATAAAATGCACATCAAACCCGATATTCTTTGGATCCCATGTTACAACGATATAGTCAAAGGTCTTTTCGGGAACATCGGTTTCTTCAATCGTTAAAATTTCATCATATACAGGAAGCGGCACTTGCCCATGAAAATACAATGTATATTGATTGGGTTGCTCCAAGAAGGACTTGAATTTTTCCCGATTCATTTCATTATCCACTAAAGTGAGTTGTGATATTTTCCATCTGCTCATTTCATTGGTAACTTTTTCGATATCCTGAAGATCGGTTGTCCCTTTTAAACCATCCTCATATTGAATCGTGAGTTTGTAAGGTTTAATAATATCTTTTATTTGCAGTCTTTCACCGATTGAAATGTCAACAGTGGGCAATTCTCCAATCGGTTCAAGATGAGGGCTATACGTCCAAATGGAGAAGGTGAAGGTTATGCTCATAATGACGAGCAACAGTAGAATGATCGATTTGATCGGCTCTATATATTTCAATCCCATTCACCGTCCTCTTGTTGTTCATACGGCAATGTGAAGAATATCGTCGTTCCTTTCCCTTCTTCACTTTCCGCCCAAATATCCCCACCATGCGCTAGAATCATTTCTTTCGCAATAGCAAGTCCTAATCCCGTACCTCCCATTGCACGCGATCTTGCACGGTCTGCCCGGTAAAATCGATCAAAAATGCGATTGACATTCGCTTTCGGGATTCCTAACCCATCATCAGAAATCATCACTTTAATGAACGAACCAGAAGTTGTTACACCAAAACGGACATCTCCTCCGTCGGGCGAATACTTCAGCGCATTGGAAATAATATTGTCGATTACTTGCGTCATTTTATCCGTGTCGATTTCCACAAACAAATCTGATTGTGGCAATAGACGTCTAAAATGGACATTTTGTGATTTTGAAAACTCAAATCGCTCAATAATGGAATTAAAGAAATGGTTAAATTCAACCCATTCAGTATTCAATTCATACTCTTTGCTGTCCATTCTCGATAGTTTCAGTAAATCATTGACGAGCCGGATCATTCGCTCGGTTTCGTTTTGCGTTACATTCAAGAAAGAAGGTGCGATATCCTCGTTTTTCCAAGCACCTTCCGCCAATGCATCCAAATAGCTACGCATCGTCGTTAGCGGCGTGCGCAACTCATGCGAAACATTGGAAACGAATTCCCGTCTCTCCATATCAATTTTTTCCTGTTCCGTATTGTCATGCAACACGACGATAAGCCCATTCACGAAGCCGGTCTCCCTTTGAGTTACGGAAAATGTAGCTCTTAAAATATAGGGCTCGTCTTCCGTACTGAAATCGAGTGCAATCGAATCTTTCACTTGTATTAAGTCTTCGAAAGTATACTCTTGCTCCAAACCTAAAATGCTCGTAATCGGCCGGTTCAATACAAGATCTCTTGTCACCCGCAGCATGCCGAGCGCCGAATCGTTAATAAGGCTGACACGCCCTTTTCGGTCCGTGGAGATGACACCGTCCGTCATGTTTTCCAACACGGAAGCCAATTTACGCCGCTCTCCTTCTGTAGTTGATTGAGATTCTTGCAGCTGATTCGTTAAATGATTAAATGCAATCGCCAATTGCCCCATTTCATCGTTCCCATAAACATGCACTTTCCTTGAAAAGTTGCCTTGAGCCATCGCTTGTGCCTGCCGCCTCATATCTGATATCGGCCTTGTAAATGTCTGGGCGATGAAAATTCCAATAATAATTGTAATAGACAAGGAGAAGAGTACCCCTGCCGCAAGAATTTTATTGATTTCATCGATTTGTTTATAGACTGTTTCAATATTCGCTGCCACATATAGTGTTCCGATTACTTCGGAGTTGTTCATAATCGGATGAACTTGCACCATGACACGTTTTCCAGTCGATGGGTCATAGTTGATCATGTCATAGGATGATTCAGATGAAATTGACCGCCGAACGATATCATCCATTGAACGTTGTCCAACCAAAGATTGGTTTTCTAAAACGGACGTAGCTAAAATACGATATTTAGGGTTAATGACTCGAATTTCGTTAATGTCGTTGTTATCTGATTTGAACCCTGAAAGGATACTCCTCAAACTTTGTTCAGGGGTAGGATCTTCCGGTGACCGTTCTTTCAATAACTCTTCCCTCACACTAAACTCTACAAGGTTCATGCGGTCAATAACGGAGTTTGTAAAATTCGTTTTCAGCGTCTGCTCTAATTTGCTCGCGAAATAGATCCCAATGATTTGCACTGCCACGATAATCAGCATGATGAAAATCAATACAAATTTCACATGGATGGACTTAAAAAAACCGACCTTTTGCATAATTTTACTCCTGTTCTGGATCACGCAAATAATAACCTACTCCGCGTCTCGTTACAATCCACGTCGGATGGCTCGGTGTATCTTCAATTTTTTCTCTTAACCTTCTAATCGTAACGTCCACTGTCCGAACATCGCCGAAATAATCATATCCCCAAACTGTTTGGAGAAGATGCTCTCTCGTCATCACCTGTCCAATATGCTTTGCCAAATAATGAAGCAATTCGAACTCTCGATGAGTCAATTCAATCGACTCGCCCCTCTTTTGGACTAAATAAGCATCCGGTTGAATGACAAGGCTTCCGACAGTAATTTCGTTCGATTCTTCCTGTTCATCCGACAAAGTTTTAGAATGTCTGCGCAAGTTCGCCTTCACACGTGCAATTAACTCCCGTGTACCAAACGGTTTCGTCACATAGTCATCTGCACCTAATTCCAATCCTAATACTTTATCGATCTCCGAATCTTTCGCTGTAAGCATAATAATCGGAAAATCATATTTTTTACGCACTTCCCTGCATACTTCCATGCCGTCCTGTTTTGGCAGCATAATATCTAACAGCATAATATCGGGCTGTACCTCTTCCACTTTTTTTATAGCCTCTTCGCCATCATATGCACAATGGACTGTGAACCCTTCTTTTTTCAAATTAAACTCTAATATATCAGCAATTGGTTTTTCATCATCTACGACTAAAATCGTTTTATCTATCATGATCAATTCCCTTTCCCGCCCGTATGGCGCTTCGTCATTTTCTTTTTACTTTATCATTTTTATTAACACCGCGCATTGATAGCGGTAAAAACAAAGTCTTCCAATCCAATCGGTTCTACGATTCTTGAACTCATAAATTGATATAAAAACATCTAAACTGCATCGTGTAGTGAGATACTTCAGTGCTTACACAAAAATATTATCCAAAAACACATAAAGTCAATAGAACTCGCTATCTTTACTCTAACTATGCTAAAGTCCAACGATCGCACATCATCTCATTAGTTCAAGCATAACATGACTTTCTTAACTCATAAAAGTTGAGTAAGCATACAATGCCTCTCAATACATGCATAACTTTGACACATACCTATCATACCTCATTCCACTACACTACACAGTTATCCTCCCATACAGTAGATACCTTATCGTTTCTCGGGTTTCTCTACTGCATCTTATTACTATTCTCCGCTATCGGAATGAACCCCTTCATTACGTAAGCATAAAATATTTCCCGGGCAATTTTCGCCAAAACAATACGAAAAGGGACGACCTCAACACTGTCGTCCCCTTTCTATTTATCTTAATAAACTTAGTGGATCAATATTAGAGCCATGTTTCAACACTTCAAAATGTAAATGCATACCTGTAGAACGGCCTGTAGACCCCATCACACCAATTTTCGTCCCTTGTGGTACTGTTTGTCCTACTTTCACTTCAATCGATGACAGATGGGCATATAACGTTTCATAGCCATTGTTATGAGTAATGACAATTCGGTTGCCATATGTGCCATGATAACCTACTTGCGTAACAACACCATTATCCGCTGCAAAAATAGAACGGGATGACGGGCGTGCGATATCGATCCCTTGATGTACTCTGCCCCAACGTTTGCCCATTTGGCTGGAAATATATCCGCCGTCTGCAGGCCAGACGAAGTTACCTGTCCCTCTTGATGGAATTACTTTTGTCCCTACCACTGTCACTTCATGCACAGGTTCAACTATGACATGCTCCTCTGCAACAGACTTCCCGATTACAGTCCCGTTTTTCTTCCTTACAATTTGGGTGACTGCTTTTTTGCCGTCTGTTCCTTCCTGCTTAACCCGTTGTTCACCTTTAAACTTTGTTTCGTCTTTCTCGGTAAGCTTTTTATATTGAATCGGCTCTATTTTCTTAGTTTCATAATGAGCTTCGACTTCAACGAAAGGCTCCAAAACAGTTACATTCAATTCATCGCCGATTTGCAGAAGTGTGTCTTCTGTAATGTTCGGATTCAAATCCAACAATTGCTGCGTCTTCATATTATGTGCAGAGGCGATTTTCCCAAGTACATCTCCAGCCTGCACTGTATACTTCTTTTCTTCCAGCGTTCCTTTATTGAGTAAAGTCAACGCATCTTCTACGCCTAATACTTCATCTGGCGCTGTTTTGCCTTCCTCGGCTTGTAGTTCTTTACTGAATTCAATATTGACTAAACGTGTTTCATTTTCTTTCAAAGGTGGTAAAGATTCAGTAGATTGCTTGCGGGCTTCGAATTCAGTTAGTTCTTCTTCTGAAACGGTTTGCAATTTAAGTTCTTTGATCACTTCATCATAGGCGGCTTTGTCTTTAACGTAAAGTACACTTTCTCCGCCGATGTTAATGCCCATTGCTTCCGCCTCCACGGATAGCATATCTTGAAGTTGTCCAAGAACTTGGCTGTCATCCGTTCCGACTGAAAACACCTTTTCCTCGACGACAGACAAATCCGAACCGATTGTCAGAGGAAGATTCTTATATTCGGAGACCGCTTCTTTCATCTTCTCTTCTTTTATTTTTTCAAGGTCATCAATGTTTGCCAATTCACCAACATATTGCCCGTCTGAATAGATATGATAGATCGTTTGGATGCCTTCCTGTTCACCGGAAAAACCAGAACTAATGCCAAGACCGGCAAATAATACCGAAGCGACCCCTATTTTTTTTATAGTGCTATAGAAGTTACATCTCTTCCTGTTTCCTTCTTTTACTTCCTTGTTGAAAGACATGATTAAAGACTCCTTCTGTTCTACATCATTAGAGCAGTTTATCAATGTTTCTGCTTTTTCACGCCTCTTTAATTTAACATATCTATATACCTACTTGGCGCTTTGTAACTATTTGTAATAAACTTGTAGTATTGCAACCAATTATTTTAAAAAACTTACATATGTTGGTATAAAGTAAACAATTTTCAACAAAATAATAAGCCTTCTGAACGGATAACTTACTTCCGTTGAGAAGGCCTTTTACTTTATGCATGAACAGGAGCTTGATGTTGGCTCCAATCGATATTTAAGAATTTATTATACTCTTTCGCAAACGCTAATGTTACAGTTCCTGTCGGGCCGTTACGTTGCTTCGCAATAATAATTTCAATCATATTTTGGTTTTCTGTTTCCTTATCGTAATAGTCCTCACGATATAGGAAGGAAACGATATCCGCATCTTGCTCAATACTTCCCGACTCACGTAAGTCCGACATCATTGGCCGCTTGTCTTGTCGCTGCTCAACGCCCCTAGAAAGCTGTGAAAGTGCGATGACAGGTACTTTTAGTTCACGGGCAAGCGCTTTAAGGGAACGGGAGATTTCAGATACTTCCTGTTGCCTGTTCTCGCCGGAGCGCCCGCTTCCCATAATGAGCTGCAAATAGTCGATCATAATCATTCCAAGGCCGTGCTCTTGTTGGAGCCGTCTGCATTTCGAACGAATTTCGTTAATGCGGATCCCTGGCGAGTCATCAATGAAAATGCCAGCGTTGGATAGACTGCCCATCGCCATCGTCAGCTTACGCCAATCCTCAGCTTCCAAATTACCTGTCCGCAATACTTGTGCGTCAATATTGCCTTCCGCACAAAGCATCCGCATGACAAGCTGTTCAGCACCCATCTCCAAACTGAAAATCGCAACATTTTCATCCGTCTTCGTTGCGACGTTTTGTGCTACATTCAATGCAAATGCCGTTTTACCGACAGAAGGACGGGCTGCAACGATGATCAAATCATTGCGTTGAAAACCCGCAGTAATTTTATCCAAATCACGGAATCCTGTCGGAACTCCTGTCACTTCACCTTTGCGTGTATGAAGAAGCTCAATATTGTCATACGTTTCGACCAACACGTCTTTAATATGCTTGAAGTCACCGGCATTTTTTCGATTGGATACTTCCATCATCTTTTTTTCCGCTTCGGATAAGACAGCTTCTACTTCATCTTCTCTTGTAAAGCCATCTTCGACTATGGAAGTTGCCACCTGAATGAGCCGTCTTAGCAGCGACTTCTCTTCAACAATTTTAGCGTAGTATTCAATATTCGCCGCAGTCGGCACTGCATTGGCAATTTCCGTCAAATAGGAAATGCCTCCTACGTCTTCAAGCTCTTTCTTGGCGGATAGCTCTTCCGTTACGGTGACAACGTCAATCGCTTGTCCCCGATCGCTTAAAATGAGCATCGTATCAAAAATCTTACGGTGGGCCGTTCTATAGAAATCATCCGGCAAAAGAATTTCCGATGCCGTAATCAAAGCTTGCGGCTCTAAAAAGATCGCACCAATGACAGACTGTTCCGCTTCGTTATTATGCGGCGGAACCCGATCAAAACTTTGTTCCATTTATGCCCCTGCTTCCCATTACTCTTCCGTCACATGCACTTTTAATGTTGCTGTAACGTCCGGGTGTAATTTAATTGGCACATTTGTATAGCCTAAAGATCGAATGGCATCCGGTAATTCCATTTTTCTGCGGTCCACTTTAATCTTCTCGCTTTTCTCCAATGCATCGGCAATTTGCTTCGTCGTAATCGATCCAAATAGACGTCCGCCTTCGCCTGACTTCGCTTTCATCTCAACCGTAATGTTATCAATTTGCTCTTTTAGTTTTTTCGCAGATGCTAGCTCTTCAGCAGCATCTTTTTCAGCACGTTTTTTCTGTCCTTCCAATTGGCTCAAATTACCTGGTGTTGCTTCAACAGCCAATTTATTTTTCAAAAGGTAGTTTTGTGCATATCCTACAGATACATCTTTCACTTCGCCTTTTTTGCCTTTTCCTTTGACGTCCTTCAAAAAGATTACTTTCATCTTCAATTTCCCCTTTCCAATTTATCTGCTATGACTGCTTTCAGTTTTTCTTCTGCCTCTTCTACAGTATCGACGTCTAACTGGCAAGCTGCGTTCGTCAAATGACCTCCACCGCTCAACTCCTCCATAATGAGCTGAACATTCAATTCACCTAATGACCTCGCACTGATGCCTATTTTGCCATCCAAACGTGGAGCAATGACGAATGAAGCGATGACGCCTTGCATTGTCAATAAAATATCGGCGGTTTGCGCAATTAGAACTGGGTTATATACGACGTCATTCTCCCCTTTAACAATTGCCACGCCGGAAGGTGATAACTCTACCGTCTCCACTAATTTCGAACGAGCAATATACGTTTCAATATCCTCTTTCAAGAGCCGTTGAACTAATACTGTATCTGCTCCATTTGTTCGCAAATAGGATGCCGCCTCAAACGTCCTTGCCCCCGTTCTAAGCGTGAAGCTTTTCGTATCGACAACTATGCCGGCAAGCAACGCAGTCGACTCTAACATCGTCAGCTTCTTATGCTTCGGCTGATACTCGATCAGTTCGGTAACTAATTCAGCTGTCGAAGATGCATACGGTTCCATATAGACTAAAACTGTATTGTTAATAAACTCCTCGCCTCTCCTATGGTGGTCGATGACGACTATCTTGTCGGCTTTGCCGATCAATCTTTCATCAATCACCAAGCTCGGCTTATGCGTATCAACGATAATAAGAAGCGATTTGTCTGTCACCATGCCCATAGCGGTTTCCGGATCAATGAATTGCTCAAATAATTCAGGCTCAGACTTAATTTCATCCATTAGCCTTGTAACGCTTCCATCGAGCTCGTCAGGATTAATCACTACATAGCCTTCCACATTGTTCATGCGGGCCATTTTACGAACGCCGATAGCAGCACCAATTGCATCCATATCCGGCATCTTATGACCCATAACAAAAACCTTATCGCTGCCGCGAATCAAATCGCGCAAGGCATGTGAAATGACACGTGCTCGTACGCGCGTCCTTTTCTCGACTGGATTCGTTTTACCGCCGAAAAACTTCAGCTTGCCATCTGGACGTTTAATGGCAACTTGGTCGCCCCCACGCCCTAAGACAAGATCCAAACTCGACTGAGCCAATTCGCCTAATTCGGTTAACTGTTCTGAACCGGTCCCTATCCCGATGCTCAAAGTCAAGCCAGTGCTTTGCTTATTTGTTTTTTCACGCATATCATCCAAAATGGTGAATTTCGACGCTTCTAATTTCGAAAGGATTGCCTCATTAAGAACGGCTAAAAATCGGTCCGATGCAACCCTTTTAACAAAAATGCCATTTTCGTTCGCCCAACCATTAACGAGAGACGTTACTAACGAATTGATTTGGCTTCTTGTCTGGTCATCCATCGTTTGGACAATTTCATCGTAGTTGTCGATAAGCAAAATGCCTAATACGGTCCGATCTTCATAATAAAGTGATTCCATCTCTACTTTTTCAGTTACATCGAATAGATAGAACAATCGCTCTTCCGATCTATAAATCACTTTATAAGAAAAATCACCAACTTTCAAAAGCGGTAATTCTCCCTCTTCTTTGTTTATAATTTCTTGAAACGTTTCGGAAAGCTGAAACAACTCTTCCCCAATCAATGTTTCTTTTTCAAAAATCCCGACTGCATATGGGTTTGCCCATTCAATCACATTCTTTTCATTTACCAATATGATTGCAATCGGCAATTCTAATAACGCTTCTTCCCCTACCTTTTTCATGCGGTAGGATAACGATTCAATATGTTTTTCTGTTTCTACATAGGTCTGATCTTCAAGCTTCCAAGCAATCCCCATAGCCATTATGAATGGAACTGTAAAAAAAAGCCCCGCCCAAAAATTCGATAGAAATAAAAGGACAGCTGCAATCATTCCAAGGAGAGATAAAACAGCCAATGGGTAGCGAATCGCTCTTTTTCTGAAAAATGACCTCATTGTCTCATCCCCTTACTTCAAGTTGTCTTTTCCGATCCATGCACGAATATTCATTCCTATGTCAACAATCCCTAACAAAGTAGTAATGGGATTTAAAAGTATCGCCAATACAGTTGTAAAGAACGTGACAACACCCGGTAATTTCATCTTATGCATGAAGTAATGGATGAGCGCAATCCCTTGCAGTAAAAAAAGTAATCTTAATATGATTGTCGCATTAATGTAGATCAAATAAATAGTTGATTCGACCTTCATATCCATTATAAACGGCAATAATATAAGCAATCCATAAACAAAAATTGTTACTACAGGCAACTTCATTTCTCTGAAAGGTGGGAATTTCGGTACATCGAATCCCATTCTTCGAACGACCTCGAGACTTGGCATAATGATCATGAATGTAAAAACATAGGTAGATGTAATGAATAGAGCTGGTATAGCAGCCTTATAGGTTTGAAATGCCGATTCAATGACTTCCTCATAGTCCTTTGGAAGCTCACCATATAGAGTGAAAATCTCCATCATACGTTGCTGGACAGAATCCATTGACGCCATTAATCCATCAATCGGATTTATGTTGAAAAGGAATATCGATCCGATATATAACAGGATCAGAGACACGAGCATGAACAAACCTGAAGCCATATAAATGTAGAGCTTCGTTTTTTTCAATACGATAAGTTCACCGATAATGAATCCTAAGAAGCCAAATATGATTGCTGTCGGCAATATGAGCAACCCACCCGGAATGAGAGAAAGCACCATGGCAATCAATACAACAAATATTGACGATGTCCGGTCATGCTTCAAACGATATAGGATCATTGGAATCGGGACGAAAAGCATCATCAGTACACCAATTACCGGTAAATAAAAAGAACCTACAAGCAGTATTGTGAACAACGCACTCATCATTGCACCGTAGGTTATTTTCTTAGTAGGGTCTTGCATCTTTCAGTTCCTCCATCCGGATAATGGACAATTTCCTTATCCATCAATTACTCCTCGGCGTAATTGCGTCAGTTTTTTAGAGATTATATGTTGTGTGAACGATTTTACTCCTTCACCTCATTCAATACATGACATCCGCCGGAAGCATTATTTAAATTCCCCCTCCTAACTTATGAAGGATATCGGCTCGATCCCGTCACTTATAGAAGTCTAACGCAACTACAGAATTTAAATAAATAGTTGTTACAATTGTATCATGATTGCCCCCGATTAACCAAAAACACAGCAGCGTCTACAATGAAAAAACCGCCTTGATTCTCCGGAAACCCGGTATCACAAGGCGGTTACATGTTATTTACATTATCTTTCTTCCGAAACGAACGGAAGAAGTGCCATAATACGCGCACGTTTAATAGCAGTCGTTAATTTACGTTGATATTTCGCGCTTGTACCAGTTACACGGCGAGGCAAGATTTTTCCACGTTCAGAAATAAATTTCTTAAGTAGATCTGTATCTTTATAGTCGATATGTGTAATGTTATTTGATGTAAAATAGCAAACTTTACGACGTCTGCGTCCTCCACGACGTGGTGCCATAATGATTCCCCTCCTTACTTTTTACGTATGATTGGACCTTTCAGAACGGCAAATCGTCATCCGATACTTCGATTGGACCGCTGCCTACTGAGAATGGATCCTCATCAGTACGTGAATAATTTTGTTGGCTTGGTTGTTGATATTGTTGGTTAGGCTGCTGGTTCTGATAATAAGGCTGTTCGTTCCGCGGTGCACCGTAAGCAGCTCCGGATCTTTCGGAATTAGCACTACGCGGCTCAAGGAATTGTACACTGTCTGCCACGACTTCCGTCATGAAGACACGCTTGCCGTCTTGTCCATCGAAACTGCTCGTCTGAATACGGCCTTCGATGCCTGCAAGACTTCCTTTACGTAAAAAGTTCGCAGTGTTTTCCGCTTGTTTTCTCCAAGTCACACAGTTGATGAAATCCGCTTCACGTTCACCTTGCTGGTTAGAGAATGTTCTGTTTACAGCTAATGTGAAACGTGTAACGGCAATTCCGCTCTGCGTGTATTTGAGTTCAGGATCTTTTGTCAATCGGCCAACTAAAACGACACGGTTAATCATCAGAATGCAACCTCCCTCATCTTTTCGTTCTATATAGATTAGTTGTCAAGACGAACAGCCATATGACGAATGATATCTTCGTTGATGTTCGCTAGACGATTGAATTCATCGATTGCTTCAGCACTTGCGTTAGCTGTCACCAATTGGTAATAGCCTTCGCGCAGATCGTCGATTTCGTATGCAAGACGGCGCTTGCCCCACTCTTTCGACTCGATGATTTCCGCTCCGTTAGAAGTAAGGATCCCATCGAAACGTTCGATCAATGCTTTTTTAGCTTCATCTTCCAATGTTGGACGGATAATGTACATGATTTCGTACTTTCTCATCTTCAGTCACCTCCTTATGGACTTTGGCCCACATAACTGCGGGCAAGGAGTAAGTAAATTTCTATTACTCACATCATCATATTTTATCACAGTGATTCCCAACATACAACAATTTTATTGTGTATAATAACAACGAAAGGGTGGTTGCATGGAAATTCAGAGAGAACCCGATAAAATCATCGAAATCGATTTGCGCAAAGTATCATTGACAAGCATCTATCTTTCAATCGGTAGCCTTGTCTTTCTTATGGTAATCAAATCTTTAATTGCTGGCGAACTTCGTGTTTCATTCTCTATTACATCGGTCATTTTATTCATTGTAGGTTATTTGCTTCTCATCGTACTGCACGAACTTTTTCATTTACTTGGCTTCCGAGTATTTGGCAATGTTCCGTGGAAGAGTATGATTGTAGGCGTGAACTTAAAAATGGGTGTCGCCTACGCTACGACGGATAAGCCAATGACGAATAAAGCGATTCGAAAAGCTTTACTGCTGCCATTTTGGACGACCGGTATTTTCCCAGCTCTTGTTGGTTTGTTGTTAGACAACGGAATAGTATTAGGGTTAGCTGCCTTTCTAATCGGCGGTGCGGCAGGTGATTTTGCAATGTACAAAGAGCTGAAGGAGCTTCCGGATGATTGGATGGTAAAAGATGACCCAGAAGCGCCAAAGTTATATATGTACAAGCCAAATCGAATTTGAAGAGCCATGCCTCGTGCAAATGGCTTTTTTATTTTCTCACTTCAGTTGCAGTGAACAATGTTGATCGAACTCTCGTATAACTGAAAAATGCAGCAGGCAATATACAATCGCCTACCGCATCTTCTTACATCTATTCACCTTATACGTTAAATCTAAACAGCATAACATCTCCATCTTGGACGACATAGTCTTTACCTTCCAGACGCACTTTCCCCGCCTCTTTAGCTGCTGCCATCGAACCAGCCTCTACAAGCGCATCATAAGAAACAGTTTCCGCTCGGATAAAACCACGTTCGAAATCCGTATGGATGATGCCAGCACATTGAGGTGCCTTCATTCCTTTACGGAATGTCCAAGCACGCACTTCCTGAACGCCTGCCGTAAAGTATGTAGCGAGGCCTAATAATTGATATGCTGCTTTAATCAGCTGATCTAACCCTGATTCTTTAATTCCTAACTCTTCAAGGAACATTGCTTTTTCCTCGTCATCAAGTTCAGCCATTTCTTCTTCGATTTTCGCACAAACGACAATAACTTCTGCATTGTCTTGCACTGCGAAATCCCGAACCGTTTTCACATATTCATTTTCATCTGCATTGGCAATTTCGTCTTCAGATACGTTTGCGACATACAGCATCGGTTTAATTGTTAATAAATGCATGCCTTTAATCAAGCTGTATTCCTCTGGCGTCAATTCTACTGATCGTGCCGGCTTTTCATTTTCAAACGCTTCTTTCAGCTTCAGCAGCACAGGTTCTTCAGCCATTGCATCTTTGTCTTTCTGCTTCGCCATTTTCGAAACGCGAGTAAGCCGCTTTTCAACACTTTCCATGTCTGCCAAAATCAGTTCCAAATTGATGACTTCAATATCTGAAATCGGATCAACTTTACCAGAAACATGCGTAATGTTGTCATCGTTGAAGCAACGGACAACTTGGCAAATCGCATCCACTTCACGAATATGAGATAAGAATTTATTTCCTAACCCTTCACCTTTGCTTGCCCCTTCAACAATCCCTGCGATATCTGTAAATTCGAACGCAGTTGGCACTGTCTTTTTCGGAACAACCAATTCAGTTAATTTTTGCAAACGCTCATCCGGTACTTCAACGATCCCGACGTTCGGGTCAATTGTACAAAATGGATAGTTTGCCGCTTCCGCTCCTGCTTTCGTAATTGCATTAAATAAAGTCGATTTCCCTACGTTCGGAAGACCGACGATCCCAGCCGTTAACGCCATTTATTTCCCAACCTTTCATTATAGGTCCATTTTCCAATCATATTACGATCGATGTACTTCATCCGTAACAATTTCAACTCTTCCATTATAGGAATAGTTCGGTCATCTGTCTATTTACTGTTCCGATTCGGCAGATACGATGACTTTTTTCATTTTCTTCGCAAATTCATTTCTTGGAATCATGACGCTATGGCCGCAGCCTTCACATTTAATGCGAATATCTGCACCCATTCGGATGATTTTCCAAGCATTTGATCCGCATGGATGCGGTTTTTTCATCTCTACAATATCATGCAAATGAAATTCTTTCCCCACCATCATGCATCTTCCCTTTCTCCATCATTTATTATCCAATGATTTGGACACAATTGTCGGATACGGAATTGCCAAATCTCTCTCCGTTAAATATTGCTTTAACCCTATACTAATTTTACGCGCAACGTCAAAATGCCTCATCGGTTTCGTTTCTGCTATCACACGTTCAATTGCCGCTGTATCAGTAAAATCCCTTGCTCCAACTAATTTAGGAACACCCATTAAATCAGGGTCCTCATCTTTCATTTTTTCTAAAAATTCATCGATCGCTTTTTCAGCATCTTCTAATTTTATTTCAAATGGGATCGTGACGTCTACAATTGCCAAGGAGTTTTTCACTGAAAAATTAACAACTTGCCCGATTGTTCCGTTTGGAAGGATGAACAGCTCGCCGGTCGAACTTTTTATTTTTGTTGTCCTTAAACCAATTTCATCTACTATACCTTCTGCCGTACCGATTTGGACGTAATCACCTACTGAAAATTGGTCCTCAAATAAAATGAAAAAACCAGATATGACGTCTTTTACAAGGCTTTGGGCACCGAAGCCAACCGCAAGCCCTAATACTCCCGCCCCAGCCAATAAACCTCGCACATTTATTGAAAACTCCGAGAGGATTGAAAGCATGGCTGAAAAGTAAATGACGTACGTCAATGTATTTTCCAAAAGCTTCAGTAGTGTACGCTCACGCCGTTCCTCTTTTCGTAGCGGCCCTTTGAATTTAATTTTAAAGACCTTACGAATAACTGATTTCCCAAGCTTCACCAAAAACATGGACAGCAAAATAATAAAAACGATTCGTACTCCGACGACAGCGATTTCAATCCATGTTTCATTATTGAAAATGAACTTCTCTATTTTCTCGGTATCTTCATTCAACACGATTTCCTTCAGCTTTTCCACAATTTTCGTTGTCACTTGCAATCTCCTTTCATGTCGTATAAATCCTTTGGCTTAAGCGTATACTGCTTAACAATGTATCCCCTTTGAACTTTGGCGAAATCAAACCAAACTAGTGTTTCTTTCTACCACAACATCTATGCCGGTCTAAATGCAATCAGTTCAAAACAACAGCGATGCCTTATTACAACTCTATAGGATCAATACTAATAGAATGGAGCATTGTGCATGCAATCTACTTTATTAAATGACTATGAATTTCGTATGCATCATAAAGATTTAGGAGCCGTATGGAAATTAAGCACTTACCTCTTAGAAAATATCCCTTTTGAAAAAGAGGCAATTTCCTTTTTCTGCATTGGGACGGATCGTTCTACTGGAGATGCGTTGGGTCCTTTGACAGGTTCTCTTTTATCAGAATCAATTTTGTTTCCATTTCCGGTTATCGGCACATTGGAAGATCCTTTGCATGCATTAAACTTGCAACAACGATTAGACGATACGTTAACGATCAATCCATCAACATATATCGTTGCAATTGATGCATGTTTAGGAAAAAGTGATTCAATTGGAGATTTACTTATCCAAAGCGGTCCTCTATACCCCGGTAAAGCTGTCGGAAAAGACTTGCCTCCTATTGGAGATATTTCAATAAAAGGTGTAGTCAATGTAGCAGGTTTCATGGAGCAAGCTGTCTTGCAAAGCACTCGTCTTCATCTTTCATTCGAAATGAGCCGTGTAATTTCTCGTGCTTTGCAGCTAAGCTATAGCAGATTTCAAAATAAATGAACAATCGTAACGATAATCCCTACAACAAAAATAGCCGGTATAAGGTTAGCCACCCTAATTTTCGTTAAGCCAATCAAATTTAATCCGATTCCGATAATCATTAAACCGCCGGTTGCGGTCATTTCCGTTATGAATAATTGGATAAGATCATCTGGGACAAATTTATTAATCTGTGTAGCTAATAAACTAATAAGTCCTTGATATATCAGAACAGGAAATGCAGCAAATAGCACACCGATTCCCAATGTTGAACTAAGAATGATTGAAGTGAAGCCATCAACAATTCCTTTCATGATCAGCACATCATGATCATTTCTCAAGCCACTGTCAATCGCTCCAATGATAGCCATCGACCCTACTGCAAATATGAGCGTTGCAGTGACAAATCCTTGAGCAATTCCTTGCTGTTCTTTTTGGGCGGGCATCTTTTTTTCAATCCACATCCCTAACGCATTAATTTTATGTTCGATATCCAACCATTCGCCAATGACAGCACCTACCACAATACTAATAATGACGATTAACAATTGGGTGCTGTCGAATGTCATTTGAATGCCAATCGCTACAATAGCTAAACCTATTCCGTACATAACGGTTTCTTTCATTTTTTCCGGTATTTCTTTTAAAAACCTGCCTGTCAATGAACCCATTATGATTAAAAGGAAATTGACAATCGAGCCGAATAATATCATTTTCCTTCACTTCCAATCACTAAAAATAATACCTATTTTGCACGCTTTAGCAAAATAGGTATCATCTTTATTTAGCAAATACTTTTATACTGTAAGCAAGCGCCACCTAAAAACATTTCTTAATAGGTTGCAAAATATGCAGTTTTATTTCCTATACGGCGAATTTCTCTACTGTAGATAAAAACTTTTCGGTAGATCAATTTTATAGAAGTATTCACTAAGACATACTGTACGTCTATAGCTGTGCGTAAATTCCCCGATTAACTGTTTTTCATGCAATGTAAGTTATCTATACTTCTTTTCACTTGTGATCACTTACTACAAGAGGGAGTCAAATTATTCATTTAACAACTCTAATATTCTTTCTAAGTCTTCTTCGGTAAAGAATTCAATTTCTATTTTACCTTTGTTTTTACTCTTTTTAATCGTTACATTCGTGCCGAAGTATTCACGCAAATTCGACTCTTGTTCTTCGATAAAGATGCTTTTCTTTTCTTTCTTTGTTTCACGTGGAACATCTTCGTTCAATTTTTGTACTAATTTTTCGAGTTGTCTAACATTCAAATTTTCTTTAATTGTTCTTTCTGCAACTGCAATAATTTGTTCTTTTTTTCGAAGCCCTAATAATGTACGTCCATGCCCCATTGAAAGTTTACCATCTGTAATAAGACCTCTAATTTTTTCGGGAAGAGTTAGCAAACGAATATGATTGGCAATATGTGGTCTACTCTTTCCTAACCGGAATGCCAATTGCTCCTGAGTTAAATTTAAGTTATCCATTAGTTTTTGGTAAGCTTCTGCTTCTTCAATTGGTGTTAAATCTTCACGTTGCAAGTTTTCCAAAATAGCCATTTCCATTGACTCTTCATCAGTCAATTGACGAACCACTGCAGGAATCTCCACCAACCCTGCTAACTTCGCAGCTCGGAAACGCCTTTCTCCAACTACAATTTCATACATTGTACCGACTTTACGGACAATAATCGGCTGTAAAATTCCATGTTCCTTAATAGACTCGCTCAATTCTTGAATCGCATTTTCATCAAATATCTTCCTCGGTTGATACGGATTTACTTTAATACTTTTTAATCGTACATGTTCAATTGCTTCCGCTTTTGTTAAAGACTCGTCAGGAAATAAAGCGTTCAACCCTTTACCAAGGCCTTTAGCCATTATGCACCACTTCCTTTGCCAGCTCTAAATATACTTCAGCACCTCTGGATCTCGCATCATAAAGAATGATTGGCTCGCCGTGACTTGGTGCCTCACTCAACCGTACATTCCTTGGAACAATCGTACTGTACACTTTATCTTGAAAATATTTTTTAACTTCTTCAATCACTTGAATCCCTAAGTTTGTCCTTGCATCGAACATTGTCAGCAACACACCATCTATCATTAAATTTTCATTTAAATGTTTTTGGACGAGCCGGATGGTGCTCAGTAGTTGACTTAAACCTTCTAATGCATAGTACTCACATTGCACAGGTATAATTACTGAATTGGCTGCTGTTAAGGAATTGATTGTCAGTAATCCTAATGACGGAGGGCAATCAATTATAATATAATCATACGAATCTTTAGCATCCTGTATCGCATGTTTCATACGGACTTCTCTTGAAATTGTCGAAACCAATTCAATTTCTGCACCTGCTAATGAAATAGTAGCTGGAACGATATCTAAGTTTTCCATTTTTGTTTTATGGATTACTTCGTTAATATTCACGTCATCTATTAACATATCGTAAATGCACTGATGGACATCGCCCTTATTGACCCCTACCCCGCTCGTTGCGTTTCCTTGCGGGTCTGCATCGATCAAAAGAACCTTTTTGCCAATATGTGCAAGGCAAGCACTTAAATTAACTGAAGTTGTTGTTTTCCCGACGCCTCCTTTTTGATTGGCGATCGCAATAATTTTACCCACGCTTGCACCTGCTTTCTCACTCTTTGTACTGCTTTTATTTCAATCGAACTTGTTCACCGCCATGCATATACATACCGGGTAACTATTAATCTTGTTATAACAATTTCAGCCATGCTTTTTACACACTTCTATTTTATCAAAAAAAGAAGTTGCATGGTATCGTTATAGCACAAAAAACTCCTGCTGGGTAAAGCAAGAGTCGACTCACATGGGATGGAGCTTCTTTGTTAAACTGTTATTGACTAGTTCATTATTTTTTTTTCGGTATTTTTACCGTGATCGTATAAAAATCATCCGAATCTTCTTCTTCAGTTTTTACGTTGATTCCACTTTTAGATACAAGAGCTAAAGACTGCCTAATCGTATTAACTGCAATTCTTACATCTTTACTGACGGATTTGCGACGAACAGGTTTCTTCTTCTCTTTTTCTTCTTCAACGACAGGATTCATTATTTCATGAATTCGTTCCTCAAGTTGTTTTACATTAAGTTGCTCATCTAACGCTTCTTGGAACACTTTCATTTGAATCTCACTATCTTTTATCGGTATGAGCGCCCTAGCATGTCTTTCCGAAAGCTCTTTCGATAAAATCTTTTCTTTTATTGGTTCCGGCAATTTTAATAAACGTAGCTTATTTGCGATCGTGGACTGCCCTTTCCCTAAACGTTGCGCCAACGCTTCCTGCGTCAACGAGTGCAGCTCCAACAATTGCTCATATGCATACGCTTCCTCTATAGCTGTCAATTCTTCTCGTTGCAAGTTTTCAATAAGTGCAATTGAGGCAGTTTCCTTGTCATCCAAATTTCGGATAATGGCTGGTACTTCTTCCCAACCTAATTTTTTCATCGCACGGTATCTTCGTTCCCCTGCAATAATTTCATATCCTTCTTCAGACTTGCGAACAACAATTGGTTGAATGACACCATGCGTATGAATTGTCCGCGCTAATTCCTCAATCTTCTCTTCAGAAAAAATTGTACGAGGTTGATATTTATTCGGCTTAATTAATTCTATTTGAACTTGCTCTACTTTCTCTTGCGGGCTCGTTTCCTCTATATCTAAAGCAGGCTCCTTTTCAGCATTACCAAAAAAACGCGAAAACGTATTTTTCATCCCGGCACCACCTTTACAAAACTGCTCGTCTGTAATCTTCTCTTTCGTTATATCCATTATATATCCTCTCGATTACTTATGAAAGGGTTCATTACAAATGGATTACAAACGTATGTCGAATAACCAAATACGAACTTTATTTTGTTTCACGTGAAACATTTATTGAATTGGCGATTTATTTGGAACGCCAACTTTGCGGGGATACTTCTTTGGTGTTGTTTTCTTTTTTGCAAAGACAAAAATATTACGTTCACTTTCTTCGATTGGTAAATGAAATGAATGCTTTTCTTTCATTTCAATGCCTAAAACTTGAATAGCTTTTTTGGCATCGGATAGTTCTTCTTTAGCAGCTGCCCCTTTCATAGCAACAAAAGTGCCCCCTACTTTAACAAGAGGAACACATAACTCCGAAAGTACCGATAATCTTGCAACTGCTCTTGCCGTTACAATATCAAATTTTTCTCTGTACAAAGGATTTTGACCAAAATCTTCTGCTCTGTCATGGACAAAATGAACATTTTTTAGCTGTAGTTTTTTTGATAGTTCATTTAAAAAAGTAATTCTTTTGTTTAATGAATCAACAATCGTAACAGACAAATCCGGAAAACAAATTTTTAATGGGATACTTGGGAACCCTGCCCCTGCTCCAACGTCACAAAGTGATTTTTCTCCTAATAAATCAACATAGAAAGCAGCAGTAATGGAATCATAAAAATGCTTTAAATAAACAGATGGCTCATCAGTGATCGCCGTTAAATTCATTTTTTCATTCCATTCAACCAACATTTGGTAGTAATCCCTAAATTGTGCAATCTGTAATTCAGTCAATTGAATGCCCATCTCATTCATTGCTTGAATAAATTGTTCTTCGTTCAAGTAAATCCTCCTTAGTAAAAAGACTGATGCGGACTATCGCCACATCAGTCACTTAGTATTATCCAGATATTTTAGCTATTTTTCCTTGCTCGATGTAGACGAGCAAAATTGAAATGTCGGCAGGGTTCACACCTGAAATACGGGATGCTTGCGCAATGGATAGTGGGCGAACTGCATTCAAATTAGCTTTCGCTTCTTTGGCAATGCCGGAGATTGCATCGTAATCGATGTTTTCCGGTATTTTTTTGTTCTCCATCTTTTTCATACGCTCGACTTGTTGCATCGATTTTTCGATATAACCTTCATATTTAATGAAAATCTCAACTTGCTCCGCAACTTCATCGGATTTTTCCTCTTTAGGAGGAACGACACGAATAATTTGGCTGTATTTCATTTCTGGTCGTTTTAGAAGATCTGCAGCTTTCATCGGTTCACGAAGCTCTGTTCCGCCTGATTCACGAATAATTTCTTGAACTGCTTCATTAGGTTTAATCGTCACTTTTCGTAGTCGTTCAATTTCCTCTTCAATCTGTTGTTTTTTCACGAGGAATTTTTCATATCTTTCATCGCTGATCATTTGCAATGAATGGCCAATTTCCGTTAATCTCAAATCGGCATTATCATGGCGCAGCAATAAACGATATTCCGCTCTTGAAGTTAGCAGACGATATGGTTCGCTCGTCCCTTTTGTAACTAAGTCATCAATCAGTACACCGATATATGCATCTGCACGGCCTAAAACGACCTCTTCTTTGCCTAATACATTACATGCAGCGTTAATGCCCGCCATAATGCCTTGAGCCGCTGCTTCCTCATAGCCTGAAGTTCCATTAATTTGACCTGCAGTGTACAGATTTTTAATTTTCTTCGTTTCCAAAGTGGGCCAAAGCTGAGTCGGAACGACAGCGTCATATTCAATCGCATAACCAGCTCTCATCATTTCTGCTTTTTCAAGTCCAGGTACACTTTCAATCAATCTTCTTTGTACATGTTCAGGCAAGCTTGTTGACAAACCTTGCACATATACTTCTTTCGTATTGCGGCCTTCCGGCTCCAAGAATATTTGGTGTCGTGATTTATCGGCAAAGCGGACGATTTTATCCTCGATGGATGGGCAATAACTTGGCCCTTTCCCTTTGATCATGCCTGAATACATCGGAGAAAGGTGAAGATTTTCATTAATGATTTCATGTGTTTTAGGTGTCGTATACGTTAACCAGCAAGGCAATTGATCTGTAATGAACTCTGTAGTTTCATAACTGAATGCTCTTGGCTCTTCATCACCCGGCTGAATTTCCGTTTTGCTGTAATCGATCGTTTTGCTATTGATGCGTGGAGGTGTCCCCGTTTTAAAACGAACCATATCAAAACCAAGTTCTCTAAGATTTTCAGCTAATTTAATGGCTGGCATTTGGTTATTAGGTCCACTTGAATATTTTAAATCACCGATAATGACTTCCCCTCGGAGGAATGTTCCGGTAGTAATGATTACCGTTTTAGCACGATAAATCGCGCCAATTTGTGTAATAACACCTTTTACTTCATTCTCTTCGATGATCAATTCTTCTACAACACCTTGACGAAGTGTCAAGTTATCTTGTTCTTCCAAAATGCGTTTCATTTCTTGTTGATAAAGGACTTTATCCGCTTGCGCACGTAATGCGCGAACTGCAGGCCCTTTCCCTGTGTTCAACATCCGCATTTGAATATGCGTTTTGTCGATTACTTTCCCCATTGCTCCGCCGAGTGCGTCTATTTCCCTGACGACGATCCCTTTCGCAGGACCTCCAAGAGAAGGGTTGCATGGCATGAAAGCAATCATATCCAAATTCATTGTCAGCACCAATGTCGATGCACCCATCTTTGCAGAGGCGAGAGCCGCTTCAACGCCAGCATGCCCTGCTCCGATGACTATACAATCGAACGTGCCTGCTTCAAATTGTGGCATGTTCGTTCATCCTTCCTATTTTATAAAATGATTTTTCCGTGTCTATAGGATCGATTTCATGATACTGTTTCAGCTAATCGTTTGTTAATTAGGCAATTATTGCTCCAATATCGGAGCTTTACGGCGCCCTGTGCTCCCAACGCTACGCTTTTGCTCGCAAAGCCCGTTCTTCGTTATGGGCTAAGGCTAAAATGTGCTCCCAACGCTGCGCTTTTGCTCGCAAAGCCCGTTCTTCGTTACGGGCTTCGCTTTTATTACTATCCAGACTCCAAGCGCCAGCTCCTTGGGTCGTTTCAGATAAGAAGCTAAGGCAAAATGCGCCTTAGTTTCTTATCTTCCAACGCCTGTCGGAGCTTTACGGCGCTTAGTGCTCGCAGCGCTAACGCTTTCGCTCGCAAAGCCCGTTCTTCGTTACGGGCTAAGGCTAAAATGTGCTCCCAACGCTGCGCTTTTGCTCGCAAAGCCCGTTCTTCGTTACGGGCTTCGCTTTTATTACTTCCCTAAACAGAACTGGGAGAATAGTTGGTTGATGAGGCTGTCTTGGACGGTGTCTCCGATGATTTCGCCTAATAATTCCCAAGAACGGGTTAGGTCGATTTGGATCATGTCTACTGGGACGCCTGCTTCTGCAGCGGCCAGCGCATCTTCAATTGCTTGGTGCGCTTTGTGAAGCAATGCGATATGCCTTGCATTCGAGACGTATGTCATATCTCCAGAGTCAATCGTTCCTTCAAAGAACAGCTTAGCAATGGCTTCTTCTAACTCTTCAACTCCTTCATCTTTCAGTAAGGAAGTTGTGACAATTTGCCCTTCGCCAACGATGTTCTCTACTTGCTGTATATCAATTCTACGAGGTAGATCCGTTTTATTGACGATGACGATTCGGTCCATTCCTTCAGTTGCTTCAAATAAACGAATATCTTCATCCGATAGTTCCTCTGAATGGTTTAACACTAATAAAATCAAATCAGCTTCTTTTAAAACTTGTCTTGATCTTTCGACACCGATCCGTTCCACAATATCTTCTGTTTCCCGGATACCAGCTGTGTCTATTAGACGAAGTGGTACACCTCTGACATTAACGTATTCTTCTATAATATCACGGGTCGTTCCTGCAATCTCTGTTACGATTGCCTTATTCTCTTGAACCAAACTGTTTAACAATGAAGATTTACCGACATTCGGCCTACCGATAATGACGGTGGAAAGTCCTTCGCGCAAAATTTTCCCTTGAGAAGATGTACGAAGCAGCTTTTCGATTTCTCTCTTCACCCACGTACATTTTTCCGTCATAAGGGGAATCGTTACTTCCTCAACATCATCGTATTCTGGGTAATCGATATTGACTTCGACTTGGGCCAATGTTTCCAAAAGCGCTTGTCTTAAATCACCAATCAATCTGGAAAGCTTTCCTTCCATTTGGTTGAGTGCAACATTCATGGCACGGTCCGTTTTAGCACGAATTAAATCCATGACGGCTTCAGCTTGCGATAAATCGATTCTTCCATTCATAAAAGCTCGTTTAGAGAATTCGCCTGGCTCTGCAAGTCGTGCACCCATTCGAAGTGTTAAACTTAACACCCTGTTAACCGCCACAAGTCCCCCGTGGCAATTGATTTCCACAACATCTTCCCTTGTGAATGTTTTCGGTGCCTTCATAATTGAAACCATAACTTCTTCAACGACTTCATCCGTCGATGGATCGACTAAATGTCCATAATGGATTGTATGTGATTGTTCATCCGCAAGGCGTTTGCCCGACGGAGAACGAAAAATGCGGTCTGCAACGTCGATAGCCTCGTCACCACTTAGCCGGACAATGGCGATAGCCCCTTCCCCTATGGGGGTGGAAATGGCAGCTATTGTATCTTCATGCACGTTCGTTCATCCTTCCTAATTTGTTACCCACATGTGGATAACCGTTTTGACTTGACTATCTGACAACATATAATAACATAAATCATCCTATTCTCATAGCACAGGGAACTAAAAATGTGGATAACTTTTTGAATACGTATAAAAGTTTTTTAGAGAAGCGTTTAGCGATGACTGGCAATCAAACGGACTAGCCAAGTCCATCCTTCGACGTTCGATGGCCCTAATGGTGTATACGTGGGATTTCCTTAAATTGTTTTCTGCAAATATTGAAAGCAAAATTTCATGAAAACATACTAAAAAACCCCGAATGTTTTGCATAACATTCGGGGCCAACTATTTGTTTCAGTAGAGCGGTTCAATAACTAAATAGCGATTTGGATCCGTTCCTTCTGAATACGTTTCAATATCTAAACGGTTTGATAAGGCATTATGAATGACTTTACGTTCGTAAGATGGCATCGGTTCAAGCTGTACCTTCCTGCCTGTTCTGACAGCTTGATCAGCCATTCTTTCTGCAAGCTGCTCCAACGACTGTTCGCGTCGCTGTCTATAGTCACCGACATCGAGACGAACAACTTTAAATTGACCTGCTTTTTTATTTGTTACAAGCTGAGCCAATTGCTGTAACGCGTTTAACGTTTGCCCTCTCTTGCCAATTAGAAATGATGCCTTTTCACTTTGCAATTGAAATGAAATATATTTCCCTTCCATTTCATGTTCGATTTTTAAATCATGAATACCCATATCTTTTGCAATTGCCGTCAAATAAGCTTCAGTGTCACGGATCGCTTCCTCATCACCGTTAACGTTCATCTCTCCGGCTGACCTATCTTCCTCTATCGTTTCTTCTAAAGGATTGCTCTCTTCAATAGGCTCTGCTATGACCGGATCGGAAGGTTGAACAGGCTCCTCTGGCTGCATCTCTTCATTTTTTAATAAACTATTTTGCTGCTTAAGCGAAACGCTTACTTCAGCATCCCGAGCACCAATTCCTAAAAATCCTTTTTTACCTTCATCCACGATATCAATTTCCACTTCATCACGCGTTACATTGAGCTCTTGCAGCGCTTTGGAGATCGCAATTTCTACAGTCGCTCCCTTTCGCGTTATCTTGTTCATTTTCTTTTCCCTCCCACTTTTGCAGGTGTGGCTTCTTTTTTCTTAAATGGTTTGTAAATGAAAATGTTTTGGATAATTGAAATGATGTTACCGATAACCCAGTAAAGCGCAAGTGCTGCAGGTAAGAATGTACCGAAAATCATAATCATGAAAGGCATGATATACATCATTACTTTCATTTGTGGGTTGTCCATCGCAGGGCCTGTACGCAAGACGATAAATTGCATTAAGCCTGCAATGATCGCTAATGTGATGCTTGGCGTTGCAAGTTCGAAAATAAGGAAATTCCCAATTTCAATTTCAGGGGTTGCGTTCATTCTGCTGATCGCATGGTAAAGGCCAATGATAATCGGCATTTGAATAATAACAGGCAAACATCCGGCCGCAGGGTTGATTTTTTCTTCTGTTATAATTCTTTGCATTTCTTCACGATACTTTTGCTGAGTAACCGCGTCTTTTGACTTATATTTCTCTTTTAATTGGTTCAGGACCGGCTGGATCTCTTGCATGCGCTTCGAGCTTTGTGCCTGCTTGATCATGAGTGGCAATAAAATGAGGCGGATAATAATCGTTACCGCAATAATACCGAGTCCGTATGTTCCTAACAGTTCTTTGAACGTGCTGATTAAGGAAACAATCGGCCAAACGATATATTTATTCCAAAATCCTTCACTCGTTGAATAAATTGGTTCATTGAACTGTGAGCACCCTGACAAAAATACTGTCAAGATTGTCAGCATAAATAGTATTCCGGCTTTTCTCTTCAATTTGTTTCCCCCAAATCTGTTCTGTTCCGTGAAGAAAGCATTACTGTCAGTTTATCACGAACATTTAGTACGTTCTACTTCTTAATTGGTTGGATAGGCAAAATATACATTCAGTCTGTCTTTTTTCTCTTCATTTCACTCTTCTTGAATGCCCTTGCAATTCTTAAAACATGTTGCAGACTTTTTTTCGTTTCATGAAAATTCATTGTGGCCGCCTGATGTCTGGCGATAATAACAAAATCCCTATCATTGCGTAACTCGTCCTTCATTTCTAAAAAGGCTTGCCGAATATAGCGTTTCACTTGGTTTCTCGTCACAGCGTTCCCGATTTTTTTGCCAACGGACAATCCGATCCTGAACTCCTGTTGGTCTTCTTTTATATAGGAATAAACAACGAATTGCCGATTGGCGACGGATTTACCACTTTTAAATACTTTTTGGAAATCAGCATTCTTTTTGATTCTTTGACTTTTTTTCAAGTAGCTCACCCGCTTTATTTCATACTTTGTTTCCGTCTCTCAGCAATATGACTATCTCTTAACGAAAAAAAAGACCACTGAGGTACAGTGGCCTTATGCTGAAAGCACTTTTCTTCCTTTGCGTCGACGAGCCGCTAAAACTTTACGACCACTTTTTGAGCTCATTCTCGCGCGGAAGCCGTGAACTTTACTACGTTTACGTTTATTTGGTTGGAATGTACGTTTCATGTTAAAGACACCTCCTGCATTGTCCCTTTGCTATGTGACAGTCTTGAACAGTATAAAGGTCATTTTCATGAATGTCAATCTTTTTTATAAAGACAAACTCGCCATCCTTTGATCGTCTACAGCTTTATCTATCTCGTTTCGACAAAATTCTTATCCACAATTGAACAACATTCGACATGTATATCTTGTTCATAGGAAATAGCGCTCATTTTTTTATTCACAAGTCTTATCTACAGCTTCTACACATATGAAAACCTGTGGATAAAACAGTTTTCCACAGTTGCGGGTCCTGTTTATAACTCATAGAATCCCTTGTCATTATAATAGTTTCCTGTTACAATTAAAAAGATTTTGCTGTGAATAAATTTAAGAGATAAAATTCTTATCCACAATTGTTGATATATTGTGGATAATTTTTTCAACACTTTTGGATATAAGATATCCACATGGCTGGATTCTGTGTATAATACATATTTCCATGTCTTATTTTTTATGTGTAAAGGAGGGAAAAAAGTGGATCAGCTAAGTAATTTATGGAATGAAGTTTTGTCGAAAGTTGAAGAACGCATTTCCAAGCCCAGTTTTGAAACATGGCTAAAATCGACAAAGCTCATGTCCTATGGCAATGAAAATGTGACGATTGCCGTCCCGAATTCATTCGCCAAAGATTGGCTTGAAAATCATTACGTTCATTTGATAACTGGCATTCTATCCGAATTAACGGGGGAAGACCGGCTTATCCAATTCGTCGTTCCTAAAGAAATGGAAGAGAATGATTTCCAGCTTCCAAAACCAGCTGTCCAGCAATCGGAAAAAATTCAAGTCCCTTCAGCATCTGTCATGCTGAATCCAAAGTATACATTCGACACATTCGTCATTGGATCTGGCAATCGCTTTGCCCACGCAGCGTCGTTAGCTGTCGCAGAGGCACCAGCGAAGTCCTACAACCCGCTGTTCATCTATGGTGGAGTCGGTTTAGGAAAGACGCATCTAATGCATGCAATCGGACATTATATTTTGGAACAAAACCCTAATGCAAAGGTTGTCTATCTATCTTCCGAAAAGTTTACAAATGAATTTATTAATTCGATCATGAATAACAAAGCGGGCGATTTTAGAAATCAATACCGCAATGTTGACGTGCTTTTAATAGACGATATTCAATTCATCGCTGGGAAAGAACAGACTCAAGAAGAATTTTTCCATACATTTAACACGCTGCATGAAGCATCAAAGCAAATTATTATCTCAAGCGACCGTCCCCCAAAAGAAATTCCTACATTGGAGGATCGTCTAAGATCTCGCTTCGAATGGGGACTCATAACAGATATCGCGCCGCCTGACTTGGAAACGCGAATAGCTATTTTGCGTAAAAAGGCAAAGGCAGATGGATTAGTTGATATATCGGATGAAGTGATGCTCTATATTGCCAATCAAATTGATACGAACATTAGAGAGTTAGAAGGTGCGCTTATTCGAGTGGTCGCCTATTCCTCGCTAGTCAATATGGATATTACGACAGATTTAGCTGCAGAAGCGTTAAAAGATATCATTCCGAATTCAAGGCCACGCACCGTGACGATTTTAGATATCCAAAAATCAGTTGGGGAGCATTTCAATATCCGGTTAGAGGATTTTTCTGCAAAAAAAAGGACGAGGGCTATCGCATTCCCTCGCCAAATTGCAATGTATTTATCAAGAGAGCTTACGGATGCTTCATTGCCGAAAATCGGATCTGAATTTGGCGGTCGAGACCATTCAACAGTCATTCATGCGCATGAGAAAATTTCCATGCAATTAAAGGAAGATCCAAATTTGCAGCAAGATATCCAAGAAATCCGAAATGCGTTAGGCCGTGGATAAATTGAAGCTGTGAATAGCTATGAATAAAAAATACAGCTTACAAACACGTTATGCACATGTGTATATCTTTGTTAGATAAGGCTTTTTCAGCGTTATTAACATATCCACAGCCCCTATTACTATTATTACTATAAATCTTTATTAATTATTATTATATAAGCGAGGGAAGAGAGGATCCAAAATGAATTTTGAAATCACGAGGGATAGTTTGCTTGATGGATTGAATGATGTGATGAAAGCAATTAGCCAAAAAGTAGCGAACCCTATATTAACTGGTGTGAAAATTGTAGTTGAAGATAAAGGAATGACGATGACAGGAAGTGATTCAGACATAACAATCTGTACGTTCATTCCAAGTGAAAAAGACGGCGAACAAATTATCAATGTTAAACAAACAGGTTCAATCATCCTGCAAGCGAAAATGTTTAATGAAATTGTTCGGAAACTACCAACAAACGAAGTGACAATTGTAGTTGAAAATGGAACACATGCACATATTAGCTCTGGAAAATCGGAATTCCATTTGATCGGTTCAAATGCAGATGATTATCCGATTTTGCCATCTGTAAAAGATGATCATAGCTTTTCATTGCCGGCAGATCTTTTAAAATCAGTGATTAGAGAGACCGTATTTGCCGTATCTCAAGCTGAAACTAGACCAATTTTGACAGGTGTTCATTGGGAAACAGTAGATGATAAACTTATTTGCGTAGCTACAGACAGCCATAGGCTTGCAAAAAGGGAAATCACACCAGAAGTGATGTCTGAAATTCCATTTAGCGTTGTCATTCCAGGAAAAAGCCTTCAAGAATTAAATAAAATTCTCGCTGACAACTCCAACTTAATTGAAATTGTTATTGCCGATCAGCAAATTTTGTTTAAAACGGCCAATGTTCAATTTTACTCACGTCTTTTAGAAGGGAATTATCCTGATACTTCAAGATTGATACCAGCAGAACATAAAACCTCAGTAACAGTAAATGGAAAACAGCTGTTGCAAGCGATTGACCGGGCTTCATTGCTCGCGAGAGATGAAAGAAACAATATTGTCCGTTTTTCTGCAAATGAAGGTAACATCATCGAAATTACGTCTAATTCACCAGAAATTGGTAAAGTTGAAGAGTCAATTGAAGCGATTGAAGTAGTTGGTGAAGATTTAAAAATATCATTTAGTGCAAAATATATGATGGATGCATTAAAGGCCATTGAAGGTCAAAACATTGTTATCCAATTTACTGGCGCTATGAGACCTTTCATCTTGAAAGCAGTCGACAGCGAGGCAATCTTGCAGCTCATTTTGCCGGTTCGAACTTTTTAACAATGGATGGTGAAAGGATAGTCTATAACGGACTATCCTTTCAGACTGTAGACAAAGTATTTTTTCACTTTGTCTACAGTCTTTTAAAGGTTTTTAGTTATGGGATAAGTGTTTGCCCAGCTTGGCTTGAAAACGCTTGCCAGACAAGGCGCGAAGTCGAGCGAAGACCCGAATAGAACTTAAGGTTCATGAGGGGACGAGCGAGACGAGCAACGCAGTATGCGAGCGTTTGTCAACAAGCTGAAAGGATAGTCTATAACGGACTATCCTTTTTACTTAATGCCTAAAGTTCGGTAAAATAGAAGGACAGACTAATTTGTGAAGGGTTGAAGCAGATGGAAATTCTGAAAATAGATACGGAATTCGTCACATTAGGCCAGCTCTTGAAAATGACCGATGCAATTAGCTCAGGGGGCATGGCAAAATGGTTTTTAAGTGAAAATGCCGTTTTTGTGAATGGGGAGCAAGAAAATCGTAGAGGCAAAAAACTTGTTGATGGCGATATTATTAACATCCCCGGAATAGGAAGATTTAAAATATCCACATCTTTAGACGGTCAAGCGGATGTATATTGAGCGGTTATCACTGACGGATTATCGTAATTATGCAGCGCTTGACCTTTCCTTCTCTCCTCAAATCAATGTTTTAATCGGTGAAAACGCACAAGGGAAAACAAATATCATGGAATCGATCTATGTGCTTTCGATGGCGAAATCTCATCGAACATCAAATGATCGTGAATTGATACGTTGGGAACAAGAGTATGGTAAAATAGAAGGGGACATTCAACGCAAATTTGGAAAACTACCACTTGAATTGATTATTTCAAAAAAGGGCAAGAAAGCAAAAGTCAATCATTTGGAACAGAACCGATTAAGTCATTATATCGGTCAACTGAATGTTGTCATGTTTGCGCCTGAAGACTTGAATCTTGTTAAAGGAAGTCCGCAAGTGAGACGGAGATTTTTAGATATGGAAATTGGTCAGATTTCCCCTGTCTATCTACATGACTTGCTGACCTTCCAAAAAATTTTAAAGCAACGCAATGCGATTTTAAAAGATAATCGCGGCAAATTAGAGTTAACGGACGTCATGTTCGATATATATACAGAACAATATATCCAACTATCTGTGCAAATTATCCGTAAACGATTCCATTTCATAGAATTGCTGCAGAAATGGGCCGAGCCGATCCACGAAGGAATTTCAAGAGGATTGGAGCAACTTAAAATCACTTATGGTACTTTAAAAGACCTAAAATCTGGGCAGACTGTGGAGCAAATGGAAGAAATACTCAGCCGGAGATTGCATGAAGTGAGACGTCGTGAACTGGAGCGGGGAATGACATTGATTGGCCCGCACCGTGACGATCTCCATTTTTTTGTGAATGGGTATGATATTCAAACATACGGCTCTCAAGGACAACAACGGACAACGGCCCTGTCCTTGAAATTAGCGGAGATTGAACTGGTTAAACAAGAAGTCGGAGAAACGCCTGTACTTCTGTTGGATGATGTTCTTTCTGAACTTGATGATTACCGTCAATCTCACTTGCTAAATACGATGCAAGGCCAAGTGCAGACATTTGTCACAACGACGAATATCGCAGGGATCGATCACGAGACGATCCGGAAAGCAAAGATGTTCGAGGTGTCTGCTGGCCATGTAGTAAAAGAAGATTGACAAATAGCCATTGCGATCGAATGATGGTGCCTAATTTATAATTGTGCTTTAGGTAACCGCATTGGACTTTCAGGTAAGTTACACATGCCTTGAAAAAGGATAGATGTTCAGAAAGGAAAGGTGAATACTTTGGCGATGGAAGAGAAAGAATTGCAGACAGCTTATGATGCCAATCAGATACAAGTATTGGAAGGTTTAGAAGCTGTCCGTAAACGTCCCGGCATGTATATCGGAACGACAAGTGCGCGCGGACTTCATCACTTAGTATGGGAAATTGTAGATAACAGTATCGACGAAGCTTTAGCTGGATACTGTGATCATATAGAAGTTGCTATCGAGAAAGATAACTGGATTCGTGTGGACGATAATGGACGAGGCATTCCAGTAGGCATCCAGGAATCTACGGGAAGACCGGCTGTTGAGGTCATTATGACTGTACTTCATGCAGGCGGTAAGTTCGGAGGCGGAGGTTATAAAGTTTCGGGCGGATTGCACGGTGTAGGTGCGTCCGTCGTCAACGCGCTTTCCGAGAAAACTCAAGTGTATGTAAAACGGGATGGCAAAATCCACTTCATAGAGTTTGAGCGCGGTATTTTGACACAGGAGCTGCAAGTAATCGGAGAAACGGATGAAACTGGTACGCGTACACGGTTCAAAGCAGATCCCGAAATTTTTACAGAAACAACTGTTTATGATTATGGGATTTTAGCACATCGTCTTCGGGAACTTGCCTATTTGAACCGTGGATTGCGTATCTC
This sequence comes from Sporosarcina sp. USHLN248, assembly GCF_037144575.1. Taxonomy (NCBI): domain Bacteria; kingdom Bacillati; phylum Bacillota; class Bacilli; order Caryophanales; family Caryophanaceae; genus Sporosarcina; species Sporosarcina sp. USHLN248. Next base: position 5,437 of record NZ_JBBCZC010000033.1, on the reverse strand, counting down.
TATTACAGATGAGCGTGAAGAAGAGCAGCGCACCGACACGTTTTTTTATGAAGGCGGCATTAAATCATATGTTGAGCATTTAAATCAAAACAAAGAACCAATTCATGAAGATCCGATATTCATTGAAGGAGAAAAAGACGGCATTTCAATTGAAATTGCGATGCAATACAATGCTGGCTATGCCGAAAACCTGCTTTCTTTTGCGAATAATATTAATACGTATGAAGGCGGAACTCATGAAGCTGGCTTTAAAACGGCACTTACCCGCGTTGTGAATGATTATGCTCGAAAAAACGGTTTGGTGAAGGAATCCGAGCCGAACTTATCTGGCGATGATGTTCGAGAAGGGCTGACAGCTATCGTTTCTGTCAAGCATCCGGATCCTCAATTCGAAGGACAAACGAAAACGAAATTAGGAAACTCTGAAGTGAGTACCATTACGAATTCTTTATTTGCTGAAGGTTTTCAAAGATTCCTGCTTGAGAATCCAACAACATCACGATTGATTGTAGATAAAAGCTTAATGGCTGCTCGCGCACGGGTTGCTGCAAAAAATGCAAGGGAACTCACACGCCGTAAATCTGCGCTTGAAGTTTCCAGCCTTCCTGGCAAATTAGCTGACTGTTCTTCGCGGAACCCTGAAATTAGCGAATTATATATTGTTGAGGGAGACTCAGCGGGAGGATCCGCAAAAAGTGGTCGTGATCGCCATTTCCAAGCGATTCTACCATTGCGCGGTAAAATTTTGAACGTCGAGAAGGCACGCTTAGACCGTATTTTAGGAAACGCGGAAATTCGTATGATGATTACAGCCTTAGGTACGGGAATTGGAGAGGAATTCGACCTTTCAAAAGCCCGATATCATAAGATTGTCATCATGACGGATGCGGACGTTGATGGAGCCCATATACGTACATTGCTGCTTACATTTTTCTTCCGTTTCATGCGCCCTTTGATTGAAGCAGGCTACGTCTATATTGCACAGCCACCTCTTTATCGCGTGAAACAAGGAAAGCATGAGGAATATTGTTTCGATGAAGAAGAGCTACAAGAAATACTTGAACGGCTGTCGCCGAATCCAAAACCGGTCATTACTCGCTACAAAGGGCTTGGTGAGATGGATGCGACACAATTATGGGATACGACGATGGACCCTGAACAGCGGACCTTACTGCAAGTTCATCTTGAAGACGCTTTTGATGCGGATGCAACATTTGAACAGTTGATGGGTGATGAAGTTGAACCACGCCGTAAATTTATCGAAGAAAATGCGATGTATGTGAAAAACTTGGATACTTAATCGAACAGATCAATCCAGTTGATGTTTTTATAAGACTTGCACATGTAATGCAAGCTGATGCAACAGAGTTGAAAGGAGCTATACCTAATGGCAGATATGTCGAAACGTGGTGTCCAAGGGATCAATATCAGTCAAGAAATGAAAACGTCCTTCTTGGATTATGCCATGAGTGTTATCGTTTCACGTGCGTTGCCTGACGTAAGGGATGGATTGAAGCCGGTACACCGCCGTATCCTTTATGCGATGCAGGATCTTGGGAATACTGCGGATAAGCCTCATAAGAAATCTGCTCGTATCGTCGGAGATGTCATCGGTAAATATCATCCGCATGGCGATAGCGCTGTTTACGATACGATGGTGCGGATGGCGCAAGATTTCAACTATCGCTATATGTTAGTTGATGGCCACGGGAATTTTGGTTCCATTGATGGTGATGCAGCTGCGGCAATGCGTTACACTGAATCACGCATGTCCCGCATTGCTATGGAATTATTGCGTGATATAAACAAGGATACAATTGATTATCAAGATAACTATGATGGCCAAGAAAAAGAGCCCGTCGTTCTTCCGAGCCGTTTTCCGAATTTGCTTGTGAACGGTACTTCAGGTATTGCAGTCGGTATGGCTACTAATGTACCCCCACATCATTTAGGTGAAACAATTGATGCGGTCTTGGCATTGGCTGACAATGCTGCGATTACGACAGAAGAACTGATGGAAATCGTACCTGGCCCTGATTTTCCGACTGGAGGGATCATTTTAGGCCGCAGTGGCATTCGTAGGGCCTATGAAACAGGGAAAGGCTCCATCATCATCCGAGGAAAAGTGGAAATTGAGACGCATTCCAACGGCAAAGAGACAATTATTGTTACAGAATTGCCGTATCAGGTGAATAAGGCAAGATTGATCGAGAAAATAGCTGAGCTTGTACGAGACAAGCGGATTGATGGGATTACACATTTGGCGGATGAGTCTGACCGTACAGGCATGAGAATCGTCATCGAAGTTCGCAGAGATGCAAATGCTCATGTCATTTTAAATAATTTATACAAACATACTGCATTGCAATCGAGCTTCGGCATTAATATGCTTGCTCTTGTTGATGGCCAGCCGAAAATCCTTTCTTTGAAAGAGATTTTGTATCATTACTTGGAACATCAAAAAGTGGTCATTCGGCGCAGAACACAATTTGAATTGAATAAAGCAGAAGATCGTGCACATATTTTGGAAGGTTTGCGCACCGCTCTTGATCATATTGATGAAATCATTACTTTAATTCGTTCTTCTAAAACAACCGATGAAGCAAAAAGTGGCCTAATGGAGCGTTTCAGCTTGTCAGAACGGCAAGCACAGGCGATCTTGGATATGCGCTTGCAAAGGTTGACAGGACTCGAAAGAGATAAAATCGAAGATGAATATCAAGAACTGCTTAAGCTTATTGCCGAACTGCGAGAAATCTTGGCAGATGATCAAAAAGTGTTGAATATTATTAAAGAAGAATTGCTTGAAGTGAGGGAGCGATTTTCGGATAAACGCCGGACAGAAATCACAATCGGCGGCACTGAAATGCTGGAAGACGAAGACCTCATTCCAGAAGAGAACTCTGTATTGACGTTAACGCATAATGGCTATATTAAGCGCCTGCCTGCAAATACGTACCGTAGCCAACGCCGCGGCGGACGAGGCATCCAAGGAATGGGAACGAATGATGACGACTTTGTTGAACATCTATTAAACACGTCTACACATGATACGATTTTATTCTTTACGAGCAAGGGACGGGTATTCCGTAAAAAAGGATATGAGGTTCCGGAATATAATCGGACTGCAAAAGGATTGCCACTCATCAACCTATTGGACTTCGATAAGGAAGAAAAAGTGACAGCAATGATTCCAGTGAAGGGCTTTGAGGAAGATAAATTCCTTTTCTTTGCTACACGCGGTGGTGTCGTCAAGCGAACTTCCGTATCTGAATTTGCCAATATCCGGTCGAATGGCTTGATTGCATTGACATTACGTGACGATGATGAATTGATTGGCGTAAAAATGACGAGCGGAGAAGAGAAGATAGCGATTGGTACGAGAAACGGCATGCTCATTAAGTTTGATGAGCAGGAAATCCGCGCAATGGGCAGAGTTGCCAGTGGCGTGCGTGGGATCCGTTTGCGAGAAGGAGACTATGCTATCGGAATGGATACTGTTTCAGAAGGCGATGAAGTGCTTGTCGTTACTGAGAAAGGCTTCGGTAAACGAACGCCCGAAGATGAATACCGAGTCCAATCTCGTGGCGGATATGGCTTGAAAACATTGAATGTAACAGACCGCAATGGACCGCTTGTCGCCATGAAAACAGTAGATGGAACTGAAGATTTAATGCTGATCACGATTCATGGCATATTAATCCGTATGGACATCGAAGATATTTCTTCAATTGGCCGTACAACGCAAGGCGTTCGCCTTATCCGGTTAGGAGAGGACGAATTGGTTGCTACAGTTGCGAAGGTCGAAAAAGAGACTGAAGAGGAAACGGTTGAAAAAGCTGAAGAAACAACCACATCAGTTGAAATAGAAGAAACAGATATCGAAGAATGATAAAAGTTATTGGGACGGCATAATTGCGGTTCCAATAACTTTTTTTATCGTCTATCCGAAAGAAATGGAGTATAATAGTTCTACGATAATTTAGAAAGCGGTGGGTCTCAGGATGGAAGTATATAAAAATGTTAGTGACTTGCGTGCTGGTATTTTACTGAAGGAAGATGTATTTGTGAATACAAAATATCCGCTCATACGAAAAGATACCGAACTTTCACCTGAACATTTGGAAGTACTCCAAGCATTCAGTGTCAAAAGGGTCAAAGTGGAAGAACGTGTGTCCAAGAAGGTAATGCCAAAAGACGAGCAAATTCCCCATCTTGATGTTGATGCGGTGCTTGATCATATTCCGGTCAATATGTACATCCTGCGGAAGCAATATAATGAAACAGTTCGTGAATATAAAAAGGAATTTATAGCTTGGCGTGCGGGAAAGCAACCAGACATTACAAAAATTCGGGAGCTCATCATTCCTTTATTAGAAAAATTTATTTCGAATAAACGGATGTTAACAATGCTGAACGAATTATCTGACCCTAAGGACTATATATATCATCATTCTATTGCAGTTGGCATTCTATCAGCTGCCATAAGCAATCAAATGGGCAATTCTAAAGGAGAAAACCTTCAAATCGGCTTAGCAGGAACACTGGCGGATTGCGGAATGGCAAAAATAAATCCTGAGATTATAGAAAAAACAGCATTTTTAACGAAAGAAGAGTATAACGAAGTAAAAAAACATACTTTATTTAGTGTAAAAATGATTCAAAGTTCACCGTTGCTTAGGCAAGAAATGAAAATGGCGATTTTGCAACACCATGAACGTTTAGATGGAAGCGGGTATCCTCGTGGAGATAAACTGGATACAATTTCAACTTATGCTCAAATCTTAGCAGTAGCGGATGTGTTTCATGCCATGACATCTGAACGACTTTATCGATCCAAACACTCTCCATATAAAGTGATTGAAATGATAAAAGAAGAGGAATTTGGCAAATTCGACATAAAAGTAGTTGAAGCACTCCACAAATTGATTGGTAATTTATCTATAGGAATGCGAGTGAAATTGACATCTGGCGAAATAGGAGAAGTTATGTTCCTCCATCGAGATACGCCTTTACGTCCGATAGTCAAGATATTATATAGCGGTTCTACCCTTGATTTAACGAATAATCGATCTATAGCGATAGAAAAAATCATTGAATAATATTGATGAGAAGCCTTATTTATATAGTTAGGCTTCTTTTTGGGAGATAAAATTAAAAAAGATGAAATAAAGTATTGCAATATAATCAGTTAGCTGTTAAAGTAAATAACGTTGCGTTTCCGATAAACGAAACAAACAAAAACAACTTCAAAAGTTTTTAAGAAAAGTTGTTGACAAAGAAAACGCAAGATGGTATTATATAAAAGTTGCTTCTGTGAGAGGCGACGAAATGAACCTTGAAAACTGAACAGCAAAACGTCAACAAATAAAGTCTCAAAGCCGACCCCGTCGGCGGAAGAGACAAAACGAATCTTCGGATTCAAAATTGACATCTT